>NZ_DAINOE010000016.1:0-18566 GCF_036735525.1 Arsukibacterium sp.
TTAGAGAGTCAGATGTCAGATCTGAGCAAGTTGATCGACCTTTTATACGCAGCCCACTCAGGTCGCGTTGATCCAAAGGCCTTTGTCGGCAAGTTTGATTCCGTGTATTGGAATCTGAGCGATAGAGAGGTTTCTGGAGACTCGAGAGCTTGGCTGGCAATCAATGGGCTCGCCGAGCAATTGGAGTATTTTGATCCGGCAAACCAGGATGAGCCTGGCCTTTTTGGCGAAACCAAACTTCGAGAGCTAATTGGGGAGGCATTAATTGCATGCCGGCTCAATAATTAGTTCCAGTTCGTTCCGGGCCTTGCAGCCCTCCACCGGACGCCCTTGTCAGGGCGCCGCTGAACAAAAGCGTTTAGGTGTTTCTGTGATCTCTGGGTATTTTGATGATTGGGAAGTAAAGGAAGAGTTCTCTCAGGAGTTCATTTCTTTATGGGGTGGTTGGCTAGGTCGAGAAGAGTGTTATAAGCTAGATGAAGTAACAGAATCTGAATGGAAAAGGTTTAATCAATTAGTTAGGTTGCTACATTCAGAATATGAATTGTATGCTGTTAATTTAGAAAACGAGACCATTGATAAACTTGAAGACCTAGATAAATATTTGCCCACCTACGAAGAAGATATGAATAGAGGGCAAATGAACTTCACGACTATTATTATTCCTTCGTTAAATGCAGTATTAGCAGAAGCGTGGGATTTCACTTATATCCTTTATCATAAAAATAATGGTGCAGTTGAAACTCTTAAACCTCTAATAAAAAAGAGTAATTTGTTTAGCTTTAGTGACTAAACACCTAACAATAATTTAAAGCGGGACTGCTAACAGTTTGCTCGGTTTCGCTTCGCTTCACATTATAGCAAACAGTTATCAGCCCCTTAAATGGGCGTTATGAAGGTGGGTAGCTCATGATCCGCAGTCTGATATTTTATCTGCCATTCTTGGTGCCTGCACTGATTACAGCATTATTTTCTGCCTATGTATCCTTCTTGGATAACACAGAGTGTGCATTTTTGCTTGGGATTAATGTGTCGCTCCTCGGCCTGCTTGTGTTTTGCTTTTTGCTACCGGGTATTGTTGCCATTGCGTCGTTGTATGGTCTTTTTTTTAGTATCAAGACCAGGGGGCAAGATTTTTATCCACCCACTGATATCCCTTGGGCAAGTGTTTTCAAGAAGCGCAGCGGAAGGCGCGCGAGGGTACCAAAACTATTAGGCTACCTGCTCCCGATAGTCAGCGTTTGGCTGGTTTGGCTTGGCATATCGTCTTTTATCGAAATCGCTGACGGACGTACGCTCTCCGAAATGAGTGCTGCTATTGGTGCAGGGTGTAAGCATTCATAACCAGGCCAAGCGCGGGGACAGCTTTTCCGTTGCGGCTTCGCCTTCACTACAAAGCTGCGCGTGTTGGCGGCGTTAGGGCATTATGCATATATCAGCGATACAACTGACCAATGACAAAATCGGAGAGCTCCTTGAGAGTGCTCGGATAATGTTACTTCAAGGTAAGTTTGAAGAGTTTGCCGATAAATTTGGTTACGCAGTGGCTTTGGGGCGCAACCATGTTGTCGCTATAAGTGCAGATTACAACGCTGCATTAGAAACTGTCGGGGCCAGCGGCCTAAATTCAGAGAATATCGGCAATTTTAAGATTAGTTTGATCGATCCTACTAATATCGGGATTAATGGCATAGTTGAGCATATCGTCAAAGCTGATAATGGACGTGAACTATTGATTGAGTATGTATTCAGTGGCTCTGATGGGAAAAACCACATTACTTGCGAGCAAATCGGTGTATTGCCCTAACAAGCGTCTATGGTTTGCCGCAGAGCGCGGCATTATTTCAAGGAGGATTAGTGAAGCATTTAGTTTTAGTTTTATCTTTTCTGGTTGTTGGCTGTACCAGTTTAAAAAATGTTGGTGAAAGCAGCCATAATCCTGAAGCTTATGTTGGTATAGAAGATGGCCATCTGATTTATCAAGGTCAAATAACTGAAACATCAAATAATGTGATTTTTTCATTGTTTAGGGCTGCTGAATTCAAGCCAAACCGACTGCTTATTTCGAGCCAAGGCGGTGATATTGGTGCCGGAATGAATTTAGGCCAGTGGGTCAGAGATAATAATTTGGATGTTGAGGTCACAAGAGTATGCGCTTCTTCTTGTGCTAACTATGTATTACCAGCTGCCAATACGAAGTTTTTAAGAAAAGACTCGATTCTGATATGGCATGGTAGCGCTTGGCAATCCAATTGGCATGTTGATCAAGAGCACCGTGCAACTTTCAACACTTACATCACTTTAATGCGTAAAAATGAAACTGATTTTTACGCAGATATCGCAGTCGACAACCTACTAACGACTTACGGCCAGTCTAAATTTAATTTTTTGGACTTCACTCTGGGCTTGTTTGGCAAAGGAACTGTTGGTTACGATTACTCTAAAGCTGATATGAAAAAATTTGGACTGGTTAATATAGTGCTCTTAGATGGCGAATGGGATTGGAGAAAATATCGGCCTGATAGAGCAAATCAGGTTAAGCGTATCAAGGTTGACGATGATTTTGAGTTTAAGCTGCGTAGGTTTGAAATATAACAATAAAATTTTATCGCCAGCAAAAAGCACTGGCTGACTTCAAGCTGTTGCGCGGCTTTCCGCGCTAAATTTGGGCGTTAAGTGGCAAACATGGTAGATACTGAAGCACGAACAAAAGCCAGAAGGATTTCAAAAGAGCGAAACCTTGCGGCACTGGCTAATGACACTAAGTGGTCAGAGTTTTTCGCTGAAATTCACCTAAAGTCAATTGAATTAGAAGTAAAGTTTATTTATGTGGATGCTCCAACAAGGCCTGGAAGAATCTGGATGCCGACCACCAACTACTTGGAAGGAATTCAAATGGGGCCCGAACTTTTCGTTTTTATTGAGTGGGTACGTTCTTGTGATTCAGAAAATGTTTCTAAAATTGCTAAGCACGTAGGTCTTGAGTATTTTGTTTCTGAAGACGAAATCACGGTATATGGTTACAAGTAAAATAGCACTTAACAAGGCAAGCCCGTCTGGCGTTCTAAAGAGTCTTTCGCGACACTACTCGTCACTTTAAAACGCTGGAGCTTGCAGCGTTAGTGCTACATGATATTGCGAGTTCAACGCCTAGCTAATTTATGACATTAAATTAACGGGTTAAGAAAATGGACTTCGGTAGTAAATTCGGTGGCTGGACGTATCTTTTACTTTACCCTGTTGCCGGTTTGGTCTTTTTTTATTGTTGCTGGGGCTGGCAAAGCTTGTTCGTTGTGTTAAGGGTATGCCTGCCGGGGCTTGCCTTATATTAGCGCTATTTCCGATACCGCCAGCGGAAATTTAAAAGTCACAACGTATTAAGCAAGAGCAGGTTAAACGCAAACAAGAGAGTCAGGAAATCCGCTAAATGATAATTAGCCTACACAGTCATAACAATACGCAGCACTTGCTCCCGTTGCTGGCATGGGCGTTAACCTGCTACGTGGCTCGCCGCCCTTACGCTTTGCGATAGGCCATGCGAATGAGAAAACAGCGCGAGGGCACACCCTTTTACGCAAAGCGCATCTATCGGTTGCTGTCGGGTGCCTTTGGCTTGGTTCTGATAGGCCTTGGTTTGTACACTCTGATTTTCAGCGGACTCATGACTGTGCTAAGCGTAGTCGGAGGTATCGGATTGATTCTGATTGGCGGTAATATGGTTTTATCTGCTTACACCTCCAAGGAATCATGGTTGTCCAAGATTGGGCCTTTGCCGTAACCCGGCAGGCATGGCCTAACACATATGAGCCTGCTCGGAGTCAATAGGTAAACCCGCGCTACTGGCCGCGCTAGCGGCCAGGCTTTTGTCCATCAGCAAGATAGACTGCTTCATCTGTCATCTTGGTTTCCAGGGCGATAGCCTGCAACAAACACATATCGGGGCTTTCTTATCTCATGCTCAATGAGCGCCTGCTGACAGCAGGAGCACCAAACATTCATCGGTTATTCTGTTGCTGGCTATTCTGCCTATACGGTAAATTAGAGTAGCCTGCAGGCGATAGAACCAAGCCAAATATAGCGGCCGTTTAAAAGTATTCATCTCAACAAAATCTTGTCTTGAAATTCCCACCAGAAACATGCAGAGTTGCTAACAAATAATAAACAGAATGGCCGGGGTAGAAATGTTGTGCACTCAACAGGTTTTCTTCAGGCTCGTTAGGGCATACAATGCGAACGTTTTTTAACCACTTTGTTGATCTGCTTTTATGCTCAATAACACCGGTTGTTTTATGCCTGATTTACGGTTTAGTTCTTTCTGTTGGTTCATCAAACTGGATACGAGTTTTCGGTGAATTATACATATTAGCCTTTTTTGTATTTATGGTTTCTGCAATGCACACGTTTCTCTTAGGTCTTCCAACGTATTTCTTGGTTCGCAGTATTTTACCGTTCAATTATTTAGTGTCTGCCCTTACTGGGTTCGTCGTTGGGAGCATACCGGTTGCGATTTATTCATGGCCGCTGTCAGGCAGTGGGGCATCCACTATAAACGGAACACCTACAATAATTAATGGTATACCGACAATCGCTGGTTGGATATCTTATGGTCAGGGTGTTTTAGTCTTTGGTGTACTGGGTATTAGTGGCGCGATTACTTACAAGTATTTATTAACTAGGTTTCAGAGCTCTAACAATGCGCTAAGCGCAGACGCCAAAAGCGGCGCTGGTTAACTTGCCGTTATGTTTCAGAAGAGTAACCATTTATGAGTCAATGCCAGCACACCTTAAACGCATTGCAAAATGTATTTGCGTCGAGAACATTTAGATTTAAGTGTTCTTCGTGCTCACAGCCGCTATACCGCGAACATGATGTCTCCCTGTCTTTCTTTGGCCCGGCTCTCTCAATTTGGGTTATTGGTTTAGCTTGTTTTCTGTTTATCTCTTTCACGTATTTCCTTCTAGCCGCCGGTTTCGTTGCCTTGGCGATTATTGGTTCATACATCTGGGATACAAAGGTTAGGCCTTTAAAAGTTTACTGCAGCGAAGAAAAAGCAACCAACAAACGAAAGAGTAAAAACGCTCTACTTTTATTTTTTTGCATCATAACATTAGGCATCATCTTTGAATTCACAACATAACAAGGCCAGGCAAAACGGCGGCTTTCGTTTCGGCTTCGCCTACACGGCAAATCCGCGCTTGCTGGCGGGCGTTATATGGAAGCAACATGATCGACACGGAGTTTAAAGTCAGAAGATACGTCACTGAATTCTCTGAAGAGACGGAAGAGTTAATTGCTGAGTACGATCTGCGGTCTTTTGAGTTGAAACATTTCCAAATGGAGTTTGGTGAACCAAACAGCGATAACCCAATGTTTGATTGCTATCCAATAAAAGAGTGCAACGTTAAATTTCTCAGAATGCACTTAGCAAAAGAGCCTGAATGGGATTTCGTTAATAAATCATACTTCGTAGAAGCCCATGCCATATAACAAGTTATTGCTTAATTTCGTTCCGGCCACGAACAGCGAGGCCTCCACTGGACTGCCTACGCTACGCTACGGCAGCCAATTAGCAAAGCATTAGACCTCGGAGGAGTAATAGTGCGTAAAGATTCAACTTGTCCAGAGTGCGGACACTCCAACTTGTACGCGAGCAAGGATATTTCGTCAGGAGGATTCCTCGTCGCCTGACCTCATCTCAAACCTAAGTGTCTTTAGTCACGCGGTTATCAGCTGAACTTATCTTTCAACATGTCCGTAAACTGATGCATTCTCCAAAAATAAATTCATGATGCTACGGAGTTGAAAATGAATCAAATTAATCCCGCAAAATTGCGCAATAGCAAATGGACAGCGGTAAAACCGATAAATCGGGAGAAACACTTTTTGGTGTCAGAAGTTGACTATGAAGAAGACGGCTCAGTGATTTCGTGTAAGTTAGACTCTGTTCTTTCCAAAAAAGAATATTTAATTGATTGGCGTGACCTTAAGAATGAAGAAAAATGGATTCAAGGTTGGACATAATCGGCATACGGCCAATTCACCTAACCAAATCCACGGACGCCCTCTGTATGGCAAGAACAAAATAGTAAAACGTAAAAATTTTGGCCGCTGCGCCAGGGCAAACGCCAGTACAAAACATCTTGTAAACAATGCTAATATCGACAGCAACTGGGTTGTGCGAAATCGCATTGCCGAAGACATTGATAGCAACATTTTACCAGGAGAACGCCTTGCATCCGGATTTCTGGCAGGAAAAGTGGCAAAAAAGAGAAATTGCCTTTCACCAGGCGGCAGCAAACCCCTTGCTGGTTAGCTGTTTTCAGCAGTTGGCGCTGGTGCCGGACAGTCGGGTGTTTGTCCCGCTATGTGGCAAAACTCTGGACATCGGCTGGCTGCTGGCCAGTGGATATCGGGTGGTGGGGGCAGAACTGAGCGAGGTTGCGGTACAAGAACTTTTTGCTGAACTGGGGCTGACGCCAGACATCAGTACTGCCGGTAAGTTGCAGCATTACAAAGCGGATAAGCTGGAGGTGTTTGTCGGCGATATGTTTGAATTGTCGCAAGCGGCCTTAGGTCCGGTTGCGGCCATTTATGATCGCGCGGCACTGGTCGCGCTGCCTGCTGACATGCGACAACGCTATGCACAACAGCTGATGACTATCAGCCAATGCGCGCCGCAACTGGTGATTTGCTTTGATTATGATCAGGCTATGCTGGCCGGACCGCCTTTTGCGGTCGATAGCAAAGAAATGCATAAACTTTATGGCCATTATTACCACCTGAACTGCCTGAAGAAACAAGACGTTCCCGGAGGATTAAAGCGCAAGTGTCAGGCAACCGAATCGGCTTGGTTACTGACCATGCCAGGCTAAATCTGCATACCTGAAAATGACGGCACCGTAAACCTGAAAAGAAAAAACCGGGCTTTAAGGCAGTAACGCCTTTGACGCTTTAGCGCTAAACAGCAGGGCTTTAATCTTGGCAAAGGGCGTTAATACCAGCGCATTACCGGCCAGTACCAGTGCAAAGCCAGCAAAGGTGTAGCCGGTCCAGACAAAGTCTTCATAAAGTGTGCTGAGCAGCACGGCGACTAACGGGAACAGCACTATCACATAGCTGGCTTTTTCCGGGCCCATGCGTTTTAACAGGGCAAAGTAGGTGGCAAAGGCGATAACCGAGCCAAATACCGCTAAATAGAGTAGCGATGCAATATAAGTCGGGCTGGGGCTAAAACTTAAAGGGATGCCGCTGACCAGCACCAACAACCCCAGCGCCAGGCTGCCATATAACATACCCCAGGCATTCACCTGCATAATCGGCAGGCCTGCCAGCGAGTTGCGCACACTGACCATATTACCTAAGGAGGCACTGAGTGCACTGCCCAACACCAGTATTAAGCCCAGCAGGCTGGCGTTGCTCAAATCCGGGCCATCCAAATCAGGATAAAACAGTACCGCTATGCCGGCTATGCCCATCAGGGCACCAAAATAAATGCGTTTGGCTACCGGCTTGCCAAAAAATAGCCGGGTATTAACGATATTCATCAATAACATAGTAGTAAAAGCAATGGCCGCCATGGCCGAGCTGATATGCAGTTGTGCCTGATAAATCAGCAGGTAATTCAGCGCAAAATTGAGTATGGCTAATAGCGCAATAAAAGCATGATTTTTAATGCTAAATTGCATGGGTAAGCGGCGGACATAGCAAAAAAGCCACATTAACAGCGCCGAGATAGCAAAGCGGTAAAACAATGATAATTCTACCGCGACCTCACCCAGCTGAAACTCAATGGCAATCCAGGTGGAGCCCCAGATCAGTACAGTAACCAGATACAGCAGGATGTTTTGCATGATGGGCGGCGCCAATGGCAAAGCTAGCTTCAGAGGCAGCGATCATAAGCCAGCACAAGCTCACTGGCAATCGGCAAATATTAAAAGCGGATTTTGCCGGTGAGCACATCTTTATACATCACCCAGTCGCCGAGCAGGCTGTACAACGGATACTTAAAGGTCGCTGGTTTGTTTTTTTCAAAAAAGAAATGACCGACCCAGGCAAAGCCATAACCGAGCAGCGGTACTAACCAGAGTAACCGCCATTGGCCAGTCAGCAGAGCGCTAAACAGCACTAGCAGCACTAGTGTGCTGCCTACTACGTGCAAACGGCGGCAAGTACGGTTTTGATGTTCTTGCAGGTAATAGGGGTAAAAGGCTTTAAAGCTGTTAAAGCGTGCTGTGTTACTGTCTGTCATGGAGTTTACCTCTTGGTACTGCAAGTATGGCTTAGTGCTATCATAACCTGCCGCTATGTTGATGCAAGGTTTCAGGCAATGCTCAGGCATATTGCGCCAGCCTGACTAAAAATACCGCCAAAGATGATTGCTGCTGCTTCACATAATCGCGACAATAGCCGGTCTTTGTTGTTGAGGTGGCTATGGTTAATCTGACGTTGATGGGCGCCTTTATTCCGACCTTTTTGTTTGTCTCTATTACGCCTGGAATGTGTATGACCCTGGCCATGACATTGGGTATGAGCCAGGGCGTGCGCCGCACCTTTTGGATGATGTGGGGCGAGATGCTGGGCGTGGCGCTGGTGGCTATACTGGCCGTGCTGGGTGTCGCCGCGCTGATGTTGCAGTTTCCGACAGTGTTTCAGTTGTTTAAAGTGGCTGGGGCCTGTTATTTAACCTTTATCGGTGTGCAGATGTGGCGTGCTAAAGGTAAGCTGGCGGTACCTAAGGTCGGGCTGCTGCCCGCATTATTGCCGCGCGGCACACTGTTTAGTCAGGGCTTTATTACGGCAGTATCTAACCCTAAAGGCTGGGCCTTTCATATGGCGCTGTTACCGCCTTTTATCGACAGCCAACTGGCGTTCTGGCCGCAGTTGCTGGTGCTTATCAGTATTATTTTACTGTTAGAATTTTTGTCGATGTTGCTCTATGCCTCTGGCGGCAAAGCACTGGCGCTGTTTTTAACCCGTGCCAACCGGGTGCAGTATTTAAACCGCATCGGCGCCAGCCTGATGTTTGGCGTGGCGCTGTGGATGCTGCTGGGCTAGTTGCGGCAACAAGCAGTGGTTACAGCTGATCCGGAATATCCGGCTCGGCCAGCAATGCCATCAATTGCAAGGATTCCTGCCAGCCGGCATAGCAAAATTCCACCGGTATCGCCTCGGGCAGTATGAAAAAAATATAGCCAGATTTGCATTTTTGATATGTGCAATTATAATTGCACTTATATGTTTAGGTGGAGGTGTTTATGGCTCAAATTACTATTTACTTAGATGACGAGCTAATACAGCAAGTAAAGCAGTCTGCTGCTGAAGCTAAAGTATCGCAAAGTCAGTGGATTGCTGATCTTATTCGGCAACACTGCCATACAGATTGGCCTCTAGCTGTGCGCGAAATGGCTGGGAGTTGGCAAGTCTTTCCAGAGCAGCAGGACATACGAGCTGATCAAGGTAGTGATATAGCACGAGAGCCATTATGAAATATGCGCTTGATACCAACACGCTGATATATTTCTTTAAGGGCATGGGCAATGTTCAGCAGAGACTACTGGCAAAATCGCCGGGCGATATTTTACTGCCCGCTGTGGTGCTCTATGAGCTAGAAACAGGCATTGCAAAATCACAGGCTCCGGCTAGAAGACGTGATCAGTTAAATGAGCTGCTAAAAGTAATTCAAATTATTCCGTTTGACGCAAAAGCGGCCAAAATTGCGGCGGACGTGCGTGCTGATCTGGAACAGCAAGGCCGAATGATAGGACCATTGGATAACCTTATTGCCGCCAGTGCTAAAGCAGCTGGCGCAATACTGGTAACCCGCAATGTCAGTGAGTTTTCTCGTATTGCCGGTCTTGTTGTCGAGAATTGGTTTGAATAACAGCTATATACTCACCGGCATTTCAATTGCGCATGCAATAAATACAAGAATGGGGACTGATTGCCACTGATTGTTCCCACCTTATTTCGGTTTGACCCTGATTTAGGTAATGCTTATTGCTGGCATTGTTATAATCAACCAGAATAGCGCTATAACTGCAAAAAAAAGGGCTTGACCCTGACGTGGCGTAATAGCTCAGGCTGGCGCTCGCGGGTTTAGCTCAACAATATAAGCAGGTATCAGGGTGGCAACACACAACACTTTCTCGGTTAGTCAGGTAAGCCAGATGGCTGGTGTCAGTATCCGTACTTTACATCATTACGACAATATCGGTTTGCTGTCACCAATACGAGGGCAAGATAACGGTTATCGTGAATACACGGAGCAGCATCTTGCCAGATTGCATCAGATTTTGGTGTACAAGCAACTGGAATTCAGTCTGGATAAAATAAGAGACGTGATGTGCAGTCAACATTTTGATGCCTACAGCGCACTGGCAGAGCAGCGCGATGTACTGTTAAACAAACTCGACAAAACTCAGTTAATTATCAACCATATCGAGGTGGCTATGAGCATTGCGCAAGGTGAAAAAAATCTGGACATACTGTTTACCGGGTTACCAGCGGAAAAAGCAGCACGCTGGAAAAGCCAGTTTGCCGAAATGGCGTCAGACCAAAGTGACTACAAAGATGTAATGCAGTCGTTGGGTAATTTAACGCAGCAGGAGTCTGAACAATTTCAGCAGGTGTTGGAGCATTGGCTGCAGCAGTACTTGCAGGTTCTGTCGCTACCGGTTCATGCACAAGATTTACAGCAATTGGTGTTAGAGCATTTAAAACTGCAAAATCGGTTTTTTCGTCAAATGTGTAAAGGTGAAGAATTTTCGGGTATTGGGTATCAGGGCTATCTGACTTTGGCCGATGCTATAATTCAAGAGCCGTTAGCTTATGAAATGTTTGCGCACTATGCACCGTCACTGCCGGAGCATCTGCATGAAGCAATGATGTATTTTGCCGAGCATAAGTTTAAAGGTAATATTGATAAGTACCGGCAAGTGGCTGTTAGCTCTTTATCTTCTGAGTAATACTTCAGGGCCGGTCGGCGTTATAACCTCGGTGAGTGGCATCGAGGCTGTTCGCTTTATGGTGTGGTAAATTTTATTGTTCAACGGTACTGCGCCAGCGCTTCCTGAATTTGCATAAACTCTCGCTGGGTGTCGGGTTGAAGTTCGTTTAGCGAACGGGCAATATTTATTGCCGCTCCAGCGCTGCCGCAACATGGCAATTTCCGGCGGCACTGTCTACCTTTAACTTTGGTCAGTTAAGGCAAAGGCATCGTGATGGTAAAGTACATCCCGCCTGGTGTTTACCGGCAGCAAGAAACCTTGTTGGGGCAACCGGTCACGGCTGCCAGCACCTCTATTGTGGCTTTTGTTGGCCATACTGATTTGGGGCCGTTGGCACAGCCGGTATTAATTAACAGCTTTGCCGAGTATCAAAAGCAGTTTATGAACTCGTCTGATCTGGCAGACGAACCGGATGACATGACCAAGGCGTTAATTGCCTTTTATGGTAACGGTGGCAAGCGCGCTTATATATGCCGGGTAAATAACGATGATTACCCAAGCTATTACCAGCAGGTATTAAGCCAATATAATGATTTTAGCCTGTTAGTCTTACCCGGTAAGTACTGGGGCGCAACAGATGGCAATGCTGCTGAAGCCCAGACTGCAGCTAATCAGTTGATTTTGGCGACACTGGCATTTTGCCAACAGGTACGACATTGCATGTTGTTACTGGACACAGCCTCAGGTTATCCGCTTGACAGCCCAGCCAGTGTGACAGCATTAAGCTTGCCCACCAGCAGTTTTGTCGCCTTGTACTATCCGTGGCTGAGCATCAGCAACCCCTTTTATCATGCCACCAGGCAGCCGACAGCGGAAAAAACCCTGACACTGGCACCCTCAGCTTTGGCGGCGGCGATAGTAGTGAGCACCGATGCCCGCTTTGGCGTGCACAAAGCGCCGGCCGGCGTGTCTGCCAAGCTTAATGGTGTGATAAGTCTGCAATACAGCGTCAATGAGCTTAACCAGCAGTTTTTAAATCCGCTTGGCATTAACTGTATCCGCACCTTGCCGAAATTAGGCACGGTGTTGTGGGGGGCCCGCACTTTAGCGGCGCAATCTGAGCCTCAATGGCGCTACATTTCAGTGCGGCGTACGGCTATTTTTCTGGAGCAAAGTATCAGCCAAAGTTTGCACTGGGCTTTATCAGAGCAAAACAACGAGCGGCTGTGGCAGGCGGTGCGCCGCCATGTCAGTAATTTTATGCAAACGTTGTTTCATGCCGGGGCTTTGCAGGGTAGTAAAGCGCAGCAAGCATTTTTTGTGCAATGCGGTTTGGGTAGTAGTATGTCAGCGCAGGATATTGAGCAGCAGCAATTGGTGCTTGTGCTGGGCTTTGCCGCGTTCAAACCTCAAGAGTTTATTGTGATACGGCTGCGCCTGCCAATGACCCCACCGGCATAGCACTGGCAGCACAACTTTACACTTCAGCCTAAGCGCGAATGGCTGAGGCTCAACGCCGCAGGCCACTTATGCTAAACTGGCGCCAATTTCTGCTTGGCTAACCGATTTATCAGGAGTGTTTAGTGGCTTCTTTAGGTACATTATATCCGCAACCGTTATGGCAATGGTTTGAACAAATTTGTGCGATTCCTCATCCGTCTAAACATGAGCAGGCGTTAAGCCAGCATATTCAGGCCTGGGCCCGGGATAAAGGGTTAAGCGTGCTGGAAGACAGCGTGGGTAACCTTATTATTAAAAAGCCTGCTACCCCGGGTATGGAAAACCGTAAAACCGTGGTGATTCAGGCGCATTTAGACATGGTGCCGCAAAAAAATGCCGATAAAGCACATGACTTTACCAAAGATCCGATTGAAGCCTATATCGATGGCGACTGGGTCACTGCCAAAGGCACCACCTTGGGAGCGGATAACGGCATTGGTATGGCTTCAGCGCTGGCGATTTTAGGCAGCGACGAGATAAAGCATGGCCCACTGGAAGTGCTGTTAACCATAGACGAAGAAGCGGGCATGACAGGCGCCTTTGGCCTGCAACCTGGGCTGCTTGAGGCGGAGATTTTAATTAATACCGACTCAGAGCAGGAAGGCGAAATTTACATGGGCTGTGCCGGCGGCGTCGATGCCGAGTTCAGTGTGCCGGTGCAGTGGCAGCCATTACCGGCCGGGCATCAGGCCTATCGGTTAAGTTTAACTGGCTTAAAGGGCGGCCACTCAGGTGTGAATATTCATCTGGGGCGCGGCAATGCCAACAAATTGCTGGCGCGGTTTTTAGTAGCGCAGGCGCCGCTATTGGAGCTGAAAATCAGTGAGATTCATGGCGGTTCTTTGCGCAATGCAATTCCGCGTGAAGCCAGCGCCATAGTGACCTTACCCGCAAACCTGCGCCCACAGTTAGAGCAGGCGGTGCAGGATTATCTGGCGCTGTTACAACAGGAACTGGCTGCGGTAGAGCCGGCGTTAGACTTCAAGCTGAGCGAAACCCTGTTACCCGCTCAGGTGATGAGCCATGAAACTGAACACAAGTTGCTGAATTTGCTGCATGCCTGCCCGAATGGCGTGCTGCGGATGAGTGATGATGTTGTCGGTGTGGTAGAAACCTCGCTAAATGTAGGGGTGATGACGACACAAGGCGATAAGGTGCAGCTGTTATGTCTGATTCGCTCGTTAATTGACTCCGGTCGCCAACAGCTGGAGTCTATGCTGAGTGCTTTGGCTGCGCTGGCGGGAGTGCCGGTGCGGTTCAGTGGCGCTTATCCGGGCTGGAAGCCGGATCCCAGTTCGCCGGTGATGAAAATCGTTAACGACACCTATCAGGATATTTACCAGAAAGAGCCGGTGATTATGGTGATCCATGCTGGTTTAGAGTGTGGCCTGTTTAAAAAGCCTTATCCGGATATGGACATGGTGTCTATTGGCCCAACCATCCGCTACCCACACGGCCCGGATGAAATGGTCAATATTGAAACCGTCGGCCAGTACTGGCAGTTGTTACTGGCCGTGCTGGAGCGTATTCCTGAGCGTGCTTAACACTCATCACTAAACACTCAACACTCAACAATAACGCCGGCTTTTACCGGCGTTTGTGTTTGATCCAAGCCAATGGCTTTTTTAGCAAATGCTATAAAAAAATGACGCAGAAAAAGTCGGAATGAGCATCCTTTACGTTTAACAGGGTAAGTTTTTAATAAACCAGACAACAACGGTACCATTAATGACAACTAACGTATTAGGTACAGCATTAAGCGCTTGCTGTTTTTCACCGAAAACGGGCTATTACCGTGATGGATATTGCCACACTTCAGCTATGGACACGGGCAGCCATGTGTTGTGTGCCCAGGTGACACAAGATTTTTTGCAATATAGTTTGTCTATGGGGAATGACTTAATGACTGCTCACCCTGAATGGGATTTTCCGGGGTTGGTTGAGGGCGACTTTTGGTGTTTATGTGCTATGCGTTGGTTAGAGGCAGAGCAGGCGGGTGTTGCGCCAAAGCTTAAGCTCAGTGCCTGCCATGCCCGCGCGCTGGAATTTGCGCCTTTAGCATTGTTTTTACGTTATGCCTTAGCGGAGTCTTAGCGTATGGAATTTAGCGCTGAGCAGTTATCACGCATTATTGAAATGGCCTGGGAAGATCGCACCCCCTTTGAAGCTATTGCGCGTTTATATGGCTTAAATGAATCGGCAGTGGTGGCGTTAATGCGCCGCGAGCTTAAAGCCAGTAGCTTCAGGTTGTGGCGTCAGCGCATGGCCGGGCGCAAAACCAAACATCTGCAGTTGCGCTCAGCTGAGGTGAGTCGTGCTTATTGCTCAACTCAGTATAAGCGCCAGTGAACATTTAATAGCTGTCAATGAGTGCTGTTCGTGGTGTAATCAGTTATCTCTTTTTTACCACGGCAGTCGGAGCACCTTATGCAGCAACTGCAAGATCAACACCTTTGGCAAACCCGGGCCTATATTAACGGCCAATGGCAAGACAGCGCGGATTCCTTTGTGGTCACTAATCCGGCGAATGGTCAGCAGCTGGCCTGCGTCGCCGACATGACCGCCACCGAAGCCGGCCTGGCAGTACAAGCCGCCTCGGTCGCCTTTGCTGACTGGTCAGTAAAGCCGGTCGCCGAGCGCTCAGCATTGCTAATGAAGTGGTATCAGCTGATGATGCAACATCAGCAAGATTTAGCGCTGATCCTGACGCTGGAGCAAGGTAAGCCGCTCAGTGAGGCGATGGCCGAAATCGCCTATGGCGCCAGCTATATTCAATGGTTTGCTGAACAAGCAAAACGGTTGAGCGGCGATACTTTACCGGCCCCTTCTGCTGACAAAAGACTACTGGTGCTACGCCAGCCCGTGGGCGTGGTGACGGCTATTACGCCATGGAATTTCCCCAATGCCATGTTGGCGCGCAAAGCCGCAGCCGCGCTGGCGGCCGGTTGTACCTTTGTGGCCAAACCGGCATCCGAGACGCCGTTATCGGCGTTAGCGCTGGCCGAGTTGTCGCAGCGCGCCGGTATTCCTGCCGGAGTATTTAATCTGCTGACGCAACATCCACTGGTGGCCAAATTCAGTTTTACCGGCTCTACCGCCGTGGGTAAGCGCTTGCTGCAGCAATGTGCCACTGGCGTAAAGCGTGTCACTATGGAATTGGGCGGCAATGCGCCCTTTATTGTGTTTGCCGATGCCGACTTAGATGCTGCCGTTAGCGGCCTAATGGCGGCTAAGTTTCGCAATGCCGGCCAAACCTGTGTCTGTGCTAATCGGGTATTGGTGCAACAACAGGTGCTAGAGCCCTTTGTCGATAAGCTGCGGCTGGCGGTGGCAAAGTTAGTGGTGGCCGATGGCGTAACGCCGGGTGCTCAGATAGGGCCGTTAATTAATGCTAAAGCGCTGGCTAAGGTCAGCCAATTAGTCGATGACGCCTGTCAACAAGGCGCCAGCCTGCTGGTGGGGGGCGCTATTGCCTCTGCCGGGCCGCAGTTTTATCAGCCCAGCTTACTTACTGGGGTAACCGCAGAGATGGCGATAAGCCAGCAGGAAATTTTTGGCCCGGTAGTAGCGGTACAACGCTTTTGCGATGAAGCTGAGGCCATCCATCTGGCGAATGATACCGACTATGGTTTGGCGGGCTATTTTTATAGCCGCGATATAGGCCGGGTATTCAGGGTGGCGGCAGCGCTGAAGTTTGGCATGCTGGGGATTAACGAGGGCATCATTTCAGATGCCAGTGCGCCCTTTGGCGGCGTAAAACAGTCGGGCTTTGGCCGTGAAGGCTCGCGCCACGGGCTGGACGATTACACTGAGCTGAAGTATTTGTGTTTGGGCGGCATCAGCGGTTAACTGCTGCCGCCCGGCTCAGTGAGTGTTACTCTGTGGTTTTACGATAGCGCTTAAACCAGGCCAGCGCATGCTCGGCTTTGGCGATCATCCAGGATGGCCGGTTCGTCACGCCATGGTAGGCATCGGGTACCCGCACCATCACACTGTCTACCTGCAGCAGTTTCATCGCCTGATAGTATTGCTCAGTATCCGCCATAGGGGTGCGGCGGTCTTTCTCACCGGTAAAGAGTAATACCGGCGTTTTGACATTGGCCACTAACGACAGCGGTGAACGCTGCCAGTAATGCGCCTGCTGCTCCCACGGCGTGCCCGGGAACTGGTTACGAATTTGCCCGACATAGCTATCGGCAGCCAGGACTTTTGAGGTCCAGTTTACCACCGGGTTAGTGGCCGCTGCGGCATTAAAGCGATCGGTCAGGCCAATAGCATATAAGGTGGCGATACCCCCGGCTGAGCCACCGGCGATAAACAGATTCTGCTCATCAATAAAGCCCTTGGCAATCATCGCATCGACCCCGGACATATGATCCTGAAAATCATATTCAGAGGAATAGTTGTAATGCAGTAACATGGCAAAGCGCTCACCATAGCTGGTGCTGCCGCGATAATTGTTGTACAGCACCACATAGCCTTCCGCGGCATAGCGTTGCAGCTCAGCCGCAAACTGCGGGCCATAAGCCAGATGTGGGCCGCCATGAATTTCTAAAATAAGCGGGTATTTTTTGCTGGGGTCAAAATCCGGTGGCGTAATATACCAGGCCTGAATGCTCTCATCGCCAGCGCTGGAGGTATAGCGGATTTCATGCACTTCCCCCAGTTTACGTTGTGCCAGTAACCCTTGGTTAAGCGCGGTTAAAGTGCGTTTACGGTTGTTGACCAGTACCGCTACTTCGGCCGGGCGCTGGCTGCTGCCCTGAGTGTAGGCAATAGTGCCATTGGCGGCCACGCTGTACATGCCACTTAAATAAGGCCGGCCTAACGACGTGCCACCCAGATCATCCAGTAAGTCTTGCATGCGGTCGCGTGTATTGATTTGCGCGACTTTAGTGCGGCCCTGATCGGTATACAAAAACAGCAGCGTAGTGTTATTGACCCAGCTGGGGCTGTCGACACTGCGATCCAGTTGCTTAGCCAGCTCCATAATCTTGCCTGAACTTAGCTGCAGCAGCTTCAGCGTGCTATTGACATAAGATACCGCATCCGGGCGGGTATAGGTAAAGGCCAGCGTTTTGCCATCGGGGGATAAGGCCGGCTCGCTTTCTTCGCCATCTAAACTGGTCAGTTGCGTCAGGCTTTGCTGTTGCAGGGTGATTTTATATAAATCGGCCTGACGGCTTTGTAATTCCCAATGCTGGTGGCGATTGGCAGAGAAGATCAGCGCCTGGCTGTCTGGTGTCCAGACTAAAGGGCCGCGGTGGGAGTAGGGGCCTGACGTTAATTGTTGCTGCATGCCACCCTGAGCGGGCACCACAAAGAGTTGGTTGTAGGCCGAACGCATCACGCCACGGCCATCAGCCTGATAATAGGTGCGCTCAACCACTATAGGGCTAGCCGACCAGTTGGCACCTTGGGGTTTAGCTGGCTGATAAACACTTTTAGCAAAATCGGTGGCAGGGGCGGTGACTTCAGCTAAAAAAGCTAAGTACTCACCATTGGGTGACCAGCTCAGTTGCGTCGGGCGAATTTGCAATTGGCTGATGGCTGCCGTTTTTTGCTCTGCCAGCCAGTGCACATAAATTTGCGGGCTGCCTTCGCGGTCAGAGACAAAGGCGATACGGTTATTATCCGGCGCCCAGCGCGGCTGGCTATAACTGAATTTATCGGCAAACAGCGGGTGTTGCTGACCGCTCGCCACATCCAGTAACCATAAACTGCTTTCTGTGCGATCGGTCATGATATTGTTTTGCTGGCGCACATAGACCACACGTTTGCCGTCAGGCGAAACTTGTACATCATTAGCGGCAGCTAAGCGGAAAATATCATCGGCCTGAAATGGCGTGGTCGCGGCAAAACTGGCTGGCAGCACCAGTAGCAATAGCCAACAAAAAAAGGTCAAGCGCAGCATAATAACACCCTGTTAAGTAAAAGCATCACTATAACCAAGGGCTAACATGATGCGAAGCTAAACAGGGCAAAATTAAGATTGTATAAGACAGGTGACCAGCCAAATCAGATAACGGTGACCCAGTCTGGTAAAAACTCGATGGCCCACATTTCCAGTACCTTATCAAAGCCGGTAAAAATCATTAAGGCAATTAATAAAAGTGCAT
>NZ_DAINOE010000016.1:18576-51702 GCF_036735525.1 Arsukibacterium sp.
GCATAGCCCAGTAGTAAGCGGCCAATTTTACCGGAAGCGCGTAAGGTATTTAGCCTGGTACCCGCGGCATACCCCAGACCCACTAAAGGCAGGGCAGTACCCAGGCCAAAGGCCAGCATCACAGTAAATGACATCAGCATGCTATCGCCGGTAGACGCTAAGGCGATAGCGGCACCTAGTGTCGGGCCAACGCAGGGCAGCCAGACCAGGCCCAAAGATCCGCCAATGATAAACTGAAACGCCGGGCTGTCTGACGAGTCTGCCACCTGGCCGCCTGAGGGTAAACGGCTAGTAAGGCGAGACAGCAATAGCGTGAACTGCTGATTTAACCATGGCACCACCAGCACTGAGCCCATCACCAGCATAAAGCCGGCGGCAAAGGTGCGCATGACATCGGGTGACAAGCCGGCACTGAGAAGTAAATAAGTGAGCAGCGAGCCGCCCAGCGCAAAGGTGAAAGCCAAACCAGCCGCTAAAAACCAGACACCGGTTTTAGACGCCCGCATGGCTGAGGCGGTGACAGCCGGGATCATTGGTAGCACGCAAGGCGATAGCAGGCTTAACAAGCCTGCTAACAACGCCAGCGGAATGGCGGTAAATTCCATGATTACTCAGCGCCCTGATCGTGTTTTTTTAGCTCGGCAAAAATAGTGTCTTGCTTGGTTTGTGCCACACTAAACCACAGTTGATCATAACCCTGATACAGCGCCAGCGTAGATTGACGCGGTGCTTTAAAATGGGTAACCCAGTCTTTTTGACTGTCAAAATCAACCTGAAACACCTGAATGTTGCTGTTTGGATTGGCCGCGAAATAGTCGTTCAACACCGCATGCTGGCGACGACAAGTGGGACACCAGGGCGCATAGACATCAATTAAAATTAATTTGTTTTCGGCCTGTGCCTGTTTAAATGCTTCGGCAGTAAAGGCTTGAATATGCTTATCTAAATGCTCAGTGTTCGCATTGGCCGGATTAAATATAAAGAAGGCAGCCGCTAACAGCGCCACCGCGGCAATAGATACAGTAATAATAGTTTTCATCAGTATTCCTCTTCAGTTACGTCAAATGACTGCGCCAGTGTAAAGAAGGTTGGCAACGTGAACATCAGCCAAAGCAACGGTGTGATCAACCAAAACACCGGAGTGCCAGGTTTTCTTTTTAAAGGTGAATTAGTCGATTGCGCCGGTGTTTTGGTCAGTGCTGTCGGAACTTGTCACTGCTAATCTTATTAAGGTCTATAACTAAGAGGATGACATGATGGCACAACCAAATTTAACCAAACTCCTACTGGCGGGGGTTGCTATGGCCAGTGTGGCTGGAGCGGCACAAGCGGCTCCCAATGCTCAATTAAGCTTAGCTGACAATGCGCCTGAAGGTGTGCAGCAAGACTTCCGAAAGTGGATGGCGGGTGAGCGGGTGCTTGGCCGTCGTGATAAATGCTATGGCATTGCTTTGGCAGGGCAAAATGATTGCAGGGCGGGTGCCGGTACCAGCTGCGAGGGGACATCCACAGTAGATTTTCAGGGCAACGCCTGGACAAATACACCACGTGGAGTTTGTGAGTATGTTGTGACACCTCATGGCCCGGCATCTAAATCCGAATTAGATCGCAACAATCCCTAATGGCTGATTTCGATGCAAACGCTTTGCCAACCTCGGTGCTTAGCACCGGGGTTAGTTTTAAACTGCAGCATTATCCTGACGTATTAACGGATAAGGTACAGGGCATGTGGTATGAAGTTCATACTGAAAATTTCTGCGGTGTAGGCGGGGCCAGGTTAGCTGCCCTGCAAGCGTTAGCGGAACGCTATCCATTGAGTTTTCACGGTGTGGGTGCTTCTTTAGCGGGCCCGGAACCCATCAATACTCAGCATTTGCAATGGGTTGCTTCTTTGGTAAAGCATATCAAACCCACATTGGTATCAGAGCATGCAGTTTGGTCAGGATTAAAGCAGGCCTACTTTGCTGATTTATTGCCTTTTCCCCGAACAAGATCGGTTTTGCAGCAATTAATTCGGGGAGTACAGCAATACCAGGAGGCCATCGGCCGGGCCATTTTGGTCGAAAACCCTACCCATTACCTCGGGTTTAATCATGACATGCACGAACCCGATTTTATGGTGGAATTAACGCAACGCACCGGCTGTGGTTTGTTGTTAGATATTACTAACTTATACCTTAGTCAGAACAATAGTGGTGTGAATGCAAGGCAATACATTGATCAAATCCCAGTGAAGCTAGTAGGTGAATTACATATTGCTGGCTTTTCAGCTGATCCGATTGAAGGTGACAATCTTTTAATTGATAGCCATGATCATGCTCCGAATCAGGCTGTTCTTGAACTACTGGCTTACGCTTTAAAGCGTTTTGGAGCCAGGCCAGTGTTGTTAGAGTGGGATGACCGTGTTCCTGCATTGGCTGAGCTATTGCAACAGCGGATGCATGTACAGGCTGTGTTAAGCCCTTTTATGGAGAGGGTTAATGCCAAAGGGTAGCTCACCATTTCAGCAACAGTTTATGGCGTACCTGCAAGGTGCAGATGCGTCTCACCTTGCTCCTTGGTTACAGAACGATCCTGTGCTCTGGCGACGATTGCAGATCTATCGAAATAGCAGTATGAAGGCAACCGTGCAGGCTTTAGCAGACAATTTTCCGGTTAGCGGCTCGGTGTTAGCTGGCAAACAGTTTCGTGAGCTGGCTCGTGATTATGTGCTTGCGCATCGGCCTACTCATTCGCTGTTGGCCTGGTATGGCCAACAATTCCCAGCTTGGCTGGAAGCACAGTTAGCCCGACACCAGTGCCCATGGCTGAGTGAGTTAGCCAGGCTGGAACGCTGTTGGTTAAACAGTGTATTGGCAGAAGATCAGCTGGCTGTTTCTGCCGAGGATATTGCTGCACTAGTGAATGATGGCCTGGATATTCAGATGTTGCAGCTTGGTTTGCACCCATCGGCTCAGCTGCTTGAAACCCGCTTTGATGTTTGGGATCTCTGGTTGCAAAAGCGTGATGATCTGAATCAGCCTAACCATGCACCGGTTTTCTTGTCACCTGGTCGGCGCTTACTCTGGCGTCATTCTAATCATGAGTTGCAATACCGTGTACTTTCTGCAGCCGAGTGGGTTTTTATTGCTGAATTGTCTCAGCACCATGGTTTAGAACAGGCAGCAACAGCTGCGTTAACTGTGGATGAAGAATTTGATGTAAGTGACAGCTTTGCCGGGCTGTTAAATCAGGGGTTGCTGTGTCTGACGTCAGCAAATAAAGGAGTTATATGATGGGTGTATTTTCATCGTTTCAGATGCGGTATCAGCAGTTAACGTCTCTGCTGAATCGTTGGCTGGAGCCACTGGCTTTGTTGGCCATGCGTTTATTGGTTGCGCGGGTATTTTTTCAATCTGGTGTATCCAAGTGGGATGGCTTTTTGCAGTTTGACGTTAATAAATATGAACTCTTCATGTACGAGTTTTTCTGCCCTGATCCTGTGCGACCGGGTGCTTTGTTACTGTGTAACGCCGAAACACTGGAGTACAGTGAGGGCTCTTTCGGTCAATGGCTGGCTGAAACTATGGCAATAACTGCAGGTGTGGTGGAAGTGCTGCTGCCATTGCTATTAATCCTGGGACTATTTAGCCGTTTTGCTGCATTGGGTTTACTGGGCATGACCCTTTTTATTCAGTTTGCCGTTTATCCGGATTGGGCACATTTTTGGAATCCTGCGGCCTGGTGGGCGGCATTATTATTGATGTTGATCGCGCGCGGCCCTGGCTTGTTTTCGCTGGATCGCTGGCTGGGGCTTGAAAAACGGTCGTAATGCTTCAGTTGCACTTAACTAAAAATTACTAAAAGGAGTTATGTCATGAAACGTCAACCCGGAGATAAGCTGACGCACGTCGTGTTGCCAGCGCTTGATGGTCAGCTGTTTGACACGAGAAGTCTGGAGGGGCGACCTTTTATGCTGTCTTTCTTTCGCTTTGCCAGTTGTCCGTTTTGCAATCTGCGAATGCATGAACTGGTGACCCGCTTCAATGAATTTGCCGACGACTTCACTATTGTCGCGGTATTTGACTCGCCGCTGGATAATCTGCAGCGTCATGCCAACCCTCATCATGCACCTTTTGCAGTACTGGCAGATGAGAACAATCATTTCTATCAGGAATACGGTATTGAATATTCACTACTGGGCGTGGTGAAGGGCATGTTGTTCCGCATGCCGACTATGCTTAGGGCGATGATGCGCGGTTATCTGCCGCTGCGCATCAAAGGCCGCATGACCACTATGCCAGCAGATTTTCTTATCGACCGCAGTGGGCGTATCATTATGGCGTATTACGGCAGCGACGAAGGCGACCATTTGCCATTTGAGCGGGTTAAATCCTTTTCAGCGTCTGAAACGCGCGCATCAGGGGGCGGCTGACAGCGATTAGCTATGCAACGCTCTGAATTCGCCGGGCGATAAGCTTTCATGTTGCTTAAAAAAGCGGATAAATGCCGTTGCCGACTGATAACCAATTTGCTCGGCAATAAGTTCCAGGCTCAGCTCTGTATGGATAAGCAGATAACGGCAGCGCTGCAGCCTGAGCTTATCCAGCAAGGCTTTTGCGGTCATATTCATTACTTTGTGGCAGCGTTCAGCAAAGGCACTTTTTGATAAATAAGCCAGTGCGGCCATGCTGTCAACCGTCCAGTCGGCGGCCGGATCTTCCATAATAGCCATCATTACCCGGCGCAGCGCCGGATCTTTTAATGCCGCCAGCAATCCCTGCTGCATACTGTCGTCACTTAACACCTGGCGTAATAAATGAAGCACCACCACATCACTTAACCGGCTGATAGCAGCCTGATATCCGGGTTGGCGCGCTTGCGCTTCCTGGCGAATCAATTGAATTAACGGGCTGAGCCTGCCTGATTGCTGGCTGGCGGGTAAATAAATGTAATCGGGCATCACCTGAAATAAATTGGCCGTGAGCGGCGATTCTACCGCTATGTCATAACACACCAGGCCGCGCTCCAGATGGTCTGGCACGCAAAAATTAGCAAAGTCGACTTCGCTGGTCTGCTCATCAACGGGGCTATCACTTAGCCAGTGCCGGAAACTGTGGCTGAAAAAAATAGCATCGCCGGCCTCCAGCTGCACCTGCTCTTGCAAACGCCCGGGTATCGCCATCCACAAGCGGCCGGCCGTGACCACATGCAAAGCGGCCTTGTTTGATTTACTGGTGAGCAAATTCCAGTGATCACAAAAGCCCGATTCAAAATGTAACTCAGAGCCAAATGCCAGCTGAGCCAGCAGCTGTTCTAATGGTTCGGGTGTTTCGGTGGATAGCGCCGGTGTTTTGGTCATTGTTGACAGCTGCAGAACTTCCTAAGCTAGGTGAAGAAAACAGTCTAAGGCCTTTTGTGGGCATTGCAACTAGAAATTAACCTCAGGAAACACCATGCCACATATCTTACCAGCCAGACCGCACCTTTTTATCGTCAGTGAGATGCCGCCTTTTCTACAGGGACAAGGCTTTAGCTTTGCTCGCTTAGTTAATATAGACGTGCTTAACAATGAACTGGTTAATGCCGATGCAGTCCTGGGGTAGTATATCCCTAAGATGCTTAAATTTAATGGAAAATATTAGTAACTATTAACGGGCAACAGGGGGTTGTTATGCTCAGGTGGTTTCAACAATATCATGCGCAAAGGGCCTTGCCCGACGATACAGGTCAATTAAGCAAAGATCTGCTTGCTAGCCTGATGGTGATGGCCTGGTTTGTCGAGGCAAAAGACCCTTATACTGGCGGCCATTTATGGCGGGTATCGCGCTATGCCAATTTAGTGTCCAAAGCGGGTGGTTTGCCTGCGCCAGATGTGGCCCGGGTGACACTGGGCGGCTTTCTGCATGATCTGGGTAAAGTTGCCATACCGGACGCTATTTTGAATAAAACCGGCAAGTTGGATGAGAGTGAGTTTGAAATTATTCAGACGCACCCGGCTGCAGGGGGGCGGATGCTAGCCGGGCATCCGCTAGGGCATCTGGTCGCTGCTGCAGTCGAATTACACCACGAGAGACCGGATGGTCGAGGCTATCCGCACGGCTTAAGTGCCAGCATGATCCCAATCGATGCGGCTATTATTGGTATTTGCGACGCTTTTGATGCTATGACCAGCTTACGGCCTTATCGTAAGCCAATGCCACTGGAGAAAGTGCTGGCTATCCTGCGTGCTGAAGCTGGAAAACAGTTTAATCAGTTTTGGTGCAATCATTTTCTCGCGCTGGCCGAGCAGGGTGAGCTGGATGCCATTATGGGCCACAGTGATGATGGTATACCCTTACATATATGCCCGCACTGTGGCCCGACGGTGCTGCAACAAAGTGAAAACAAAGCCGGAGATCTGTTGGCATGTGGTGTGTGTCACAGTGAAATGATGTTATGTGAACAGGATAAGCACTGGTCGGTAAAGCCTACGGGCAAAAAGGTTGCTCCGGCAGCATGGCAACCCAAAGCCGATAATGTTTTAATTAAACGCATGATAGAAGACTCCATTTCACATATTCCGATGGAGCAGTTAATAAGGTTTAGCCGTTGATGAACGCCTTATTACTGCAACTTCGTCATGCTGGAGTGGTAAAAAATGCCATTAATGTTGCTTTGGTAGTGGGGACTTTACTGAACCTGATCAATCAATGGGATGCCATTACAGGCGACGCTCCCTGGCGCTTTGGCCTGGCCCTGCTTAATTATCTGGTGCCCTTTTCGGTTGCTAGTTACAGTGCCGCTAAACAGCGGGTAAATGATTTAACCAGTCACGGGACAATGCTGCATGACGCCGATTGAACAAAATCTGCACCAGTTGGATTTACTGAGTCTGATTGTACAGCAGGTACAACCTGAACATTACTGCCAGATAAAAGACTGGCCCGGGCAACCTTCGGTGGGTAAACATGTCCGGCATGTACTGGATCATTATCAGCAGTTGCAGCTGGCCGCAGACAGTAAACAGCTGGATTACCGGCTGCGCATGCGCGATCAGGGGGCGCAAAGCGACCCGTTAAAAGCACAGCACTGGATAGAGCGTTTACAAAGCTGGTTGCATACTATACAAGCTGATGAGTTGGATAAGCAGCTTAACTATCAATTTGCTGAAGGCAACACTTACACCAGTTTGCAGCGTGAGCTGGATTTTGTTGCCAGCCATGCCGTGCATCATCTGGCATTGATTCATGCCCAGATGGAGCCTTTAGGCTACGACTGGCCAATGGAGGCCGGTGTGCACAGTTCAACCCAGGAGTATCAGCAACAATGTGCACCTTAAGCTGGTGGTATCAAGATGAACAAATGCACATTGTCTTTAACCGGGATGAGCAAAAAGGCCGCTCGCAAGCCAGACTGCCTGAAATTTACCAGCATAACGGCTTGCAAGTATTGATGCCTTTGGATCCCGATGGCGGGGGTAGCTGGATAGCCGCTAATGATCAAGGTTGGCTGTGTTGTTTACTTAATGATTATACCGCCACCTATCAGCCACTGCCGGCACTAAAAACCAGTCGTGGCTTGCTGGTTAGTGCGTTGGCAAAAAGTGGCGATTGGCAAAAGCTCGATATGCTGCTGCAGGCAGAACAACTAAAAGGCTATGCGCCCTTCAGGTTACTGCTGTTTGTCGGCCGGCAAAACCCGTTAAGTTGGCACTGGAACGGCCGCGAGCTAAGGCACAGTGCCAGCATCAGCTCACCGCTATCGACGTCCAGTGCTTTTCCCAGGGTTATTCCCTGGCTAAGGCAGCGCTATTGGCGCAAGGCGATGGCGGCATCTCCCTCAGCTGACACCCAATGGCGTTTACATCAACAGGCTAAACCTTTTCATGCCTTTAGTGGTATTGCTATGCAGCGCCAGCAAGTACAAACAGTCAGTCTGACGCGGGTAACAGTGGCACAGGACAGCCTGTGTATGGAGTACTGGGACGGCCATCCTGCTTTGCATCTGTCAGCCATACAGAGCCGACAAGCTGATGCCCGCCAGGTACTGACGCTGACCTCGGCTAATCCGGTGTTGCAAACCTTTAGCAGCCAGCTAGACGTGAGCGCGCTATTTAAGCAATACAACCCTGGGTTATATCACCAGCTTAAACCCTGGCAACTGGGCTTATTAAAGTGGTTGTTGGCAGAGAGCAGCCTGAATCAGGGGTTGGAGCAATTAAATACCCAGCCGGCAGAACGGTTTTGCGATGATGCTTTACAGCGTTTGGCGCTAGAGCTAAAGGTTATCGCTTGTCGCTGGCCCACGCCCGCCAGTCGGCCGGTGTTTATCTGTAATCATCCTACAGGCGGTATTGACGGCTTAATGCTGATTAGCTTGTTGCAAAAGCGCTATCCGGATTTACGGGTACTGGCTAATCAGGTGCTGGGCGAGGTGCAGCAGTTGGCTGAGCGCCTGGTGGCAGTGCCGGTATTCGCCAAACCTAAAGATGCCTTGCCAGCCGTGCAAGCCGCTTTTGCCAGTGATGCCCCTTTATTAATTTTTCCGGCGGGGCGCACTGCCCGCTATCAACAAGGCAAGTTAGATGACGGCCCTTGGGCAAAGTTAGCAGTTACTCTGGCCCGGCGTGAGCAGCGCAGCTTAACGGTATTGCATTTAGCCAGCCGCAATTCACGCTGGTTTTATACCCTGGCCTGGCTGCGGCAAAAGCTGGGTATTACGACAAATATTGAAATGCTATTGCTGGTGCGGGAAATGTTAAAACCCAGCATTAAACAGCCGCAACTCTTTGTCGATATTCCTATGCATAGCATTGAACTTGATGCGTTAGCAGAGACTGATCAGCAACGTATGCGCTGGCTAAAGCGTCGCTGTTATCAATTACCAGACATTTATCAGGAGACATCGAATGACGCTGTTAAACCCAGTTGCAGCCGCAGAGCCGGCTGAGCTTATTCAGCGCGAGCTAGCGGCTCTCAGCCCTATTGCCAGCGCCCGCGGTTTGCAGGTGTTTAATGCTCAGGCGTCAGACATTCCGGTGACTATGCTGGAAATTGGCCGCTTAAGAGAGCTGATCTTTCGCCGCGCTGGTGCTGGTCGCAACATGGAGCGGGATCTGGATGCCTTAGACTATGGCGAGGCCGCCTATTACCAATTACTGGTATGGGATCCAAAGCGTCTTGAGCTGGTGGCGATGTACCGCTATCAGTTAGGCTGGCAAGCAGCACATTTTGGTGTTGATATTTTACGTACCAGCCAGTTATTTCATTACAGCAGCGCCTTTAAACAACAAGTGTTGCCTTACAGTATTGAGCTTGGGCGCTCGGTGGTTAACCCAGATGCCAAAGCCGCATTACTGGGTTTTTATGCGCTGTGGGCAGGCTTGGGTGCTTTATCTCAGTTATACCCGGGTTTAGCGTATTTTTTTGGTAATGTTTCGTTATATCAGAGCCTTGGCGCAGAGGCTATAGCCTTTATGGTGCAATACTGTCAGCAATTGTACCGGCCAGCAGAGCCGATGCTCATGGCCAAAACCGGCTTAGCCTATCAGCCAGCCGCAGATGCTGATTTTAGCCAGTGGAAACAACTCGATGCCAACAGCCGGATCAGGCAGCTGCAGCAACGACTTAAACCACTTGGCTGCAGATTACCACCCATTTTGCAATCTTACCTCAGTGTCGGTAATGCCATCTGGTTTGACGATGCTGCGCTGGATGCGGATTTTGGCCAGGCTTATGAGTTGAGTATTATCGTGCCACTGGCTGCGGTGAGTGGTGTTATTCGGGAGCGCTTTTTAAGCTGAAAAAAGGCTCCCTTAGATTTTACCAGGCCCTTTAGCGCTTCCTAAGCCGCCACTGAGCACCAGTTGCAAAGCCTCTGCCGGTTTCATCTCAATATTGCGGGTGCAGCTGCGTGGTATGATAATAGTGTAACCGCCGACGTTATAGGCCATAGGGATAAACACCGCCAGCTGCTCTTCCTGCATTAATGCCGACATGCGGTCGCCGGCATTGCCCCCTTGTTTAGTCACTATGCCAATCAGCTCAATTTCTGTTGAGGGTAATTTCACCATCACCACTGAGCCATCGGCAAAGTTTTTGCCAGACATCACGTCAATAATGTCTTGTAGCATGCCATACACCTGCTTAGTGCCGGGCAGTAGCATTAAAATTTTACCCGGTAACTGCCATAGCCAATCAAAACTGGGCCAGCGCGAGCTATAACCGACGCCAATACAAACTAGTACAAAACCCAGTATCGCCATGCCCGGCAGGTACCATTCGCCCGGCAGTACCAGTTGCAGCAAGGGTGCCAGCCAGGCCTCTACCGTTTGCAGCAACCAGCGAAGCAGCTCAATAGTGATCACCAAAGGCAGAATAATCACCAGGCCTTTTAATAGGCTTTTAATAATAACTTTCATCATTGTTCCGAAATGCTGGCTGCGAACTGTAATGCGCAGCAGCATAACAGCTATGCCTGTGAGTTAGCCAGCGCCATTGATAAGGGTTTTTAACGTAGCAAGCGCTGGAATAAGCGCTTGAGCGCCGCAGGTTTCAGCGGCTTTAACAGAAAATAAAAGCCGCTGTTTAATGCCAGTTCACGAATGTGCTGATCATGATCGGCCGAATGAATAATCACCGGCACATTAATGGCAAAATGCTCGGCTAATTGCAGTGCTACCTGCACACCGGTAGCGGCATTATCCAGATGATAGTCAAATAAACATAACTGCGGTTTAAAACCTTGCTGGATAGCCTTCAGCGCCTCAGCCGGTGTGCTGACTGCCATCACCTGACACTGCCAGCTTTGTAACAAGGCACTGACGGCACTTAATAAATGCGCCTCGTTATCCAGCAATAATATATGTTTACCGGCAAAGCTGGCACTGATATCGGCTGTACTGGCGTGACTTGCCTGGTCTTGCGGCTTTTGCGGCTCGCTGGCTGCGCGTGGCAGCATCACACTAAAACAACTGCCTTTACCCGGTACAGATTGCACCTCAAGGCTGTGGCCCAGTATGCTGCTGATGCGATGGGCAATCGCCAGTCCCAGCCCAAGGCCTTTTTGATCAGGCTGACTGCCTTGCTGAAATTCTTCAAAAATGCGTTGCTGATCGGCGGGGGCAATACCCACACCGGTATCCACTACGCACAGTTGCAGTTGCTGGCCACGGCGTTTTATCCCTAATACTATTTTGCCGGTCTGGGTGTAGCGCACGGCATTGGCCAGCAAATTCTGCACTACCCGTTTTAACAATTTGCGGTCGCTGTAAACGTAGAGTTTGCTTGGAATATAGTGCAGCTGCAGCTGTTTTTCTTCGGCTAATACCGTGGCATCGCGGGCAATGTCATCCAGTAACTGACCGAGCGACACCGGCTGATGATGTGCTTTAATGACGCCCGAATCCAGCTTGGTGAGATCCAGAATAGCGGTCAGTAACTCTTCGGCTGAATTAAGCGAGTTGCTGAGATTTTGACTCAATTGCTGCATTTCAGCATTATTAGCTTTTTGCTTTAACAGGCCGGCAAACAATGCCGCGGCGTTAAAGGGTTGCATTAAATCATGGCTGGCCGCGGCAAAAAAACGGGTTTTGGCGGCGGTACTGGCCTCCAGTTGTTGCTGGGTCAGCTGCAGTTGCTGGTTTAACTGCTGTAGCTCAGTGGTGCGCTCGCTAACCCGCTGCTCCAGCAGCACATTGCTTTGCTCCAGCTGAGTTTGTACGGCGATAAATGAGCTGACATCGGTATAGGTGGTAACAAAGCCGCCACCAGGTAAGGGGTTGCCCTGCATCTCCAGCACCCGGCCATCTTGTTGCTGGCGCTGAAATTTATAGCTGCTGCCGGTTTTTAAATAACTTAAGCGTTTATCAATTTCCTGTTCAATGTTTTCACTGTCAATCAGGCCACGCTGCAGGTTGAAGCGGATCAGCTCCGCCACTGGTATGCCAACTTCCACCATGCCGGCAGGGTAGTTAAACATGTCAATATAGCGCTGGTTCCAGGCAATCAGCCGTAAGTCGGCATCGACCACACTGATCCCCTGGCTGATATTGTCGATGGTAGACAATAATAAGCCCTGATTAAACTGAAACACCTGGCTGGCTTCATCGACAAAGCGCTCTACGGTTTCCATCGGCAGCCTGGCATGGCGGCCACCGGCATCCATGATCAAGCGCATCGAGGTGCCACCGACTACCGCCGCCAGGCTGCGCTCTGCCGCCTGTAACAGGTTGGGCGGTGCCAGCCGCTGCCTTTCCATGTCGGCATCGCGCAGGTTACGCTGCAGCATGCGCAGTGCTTCCCGCTCACCGGCAAAGCGTTTTACCAGTAAAAAACAATCCTGAATAGTCAGTTGTTGTTGCTGTGCTGGCTGGCTTAATTGTTGCTGGCGTAAAAAACGGCCACTTTCTAACCATTCACTGATGCCAGTGCGGCTCAGCTGGCTGACAATTAACACCATCAGGCAATTGACACTGAGGCTGACCAGTACACCTAAGGTGATGGCATCACTGCTCCAGCCAAATAATTGCTGTGGTGCCAGTTGTTGCCAGCCAAAGGGGCCCTGGGTTAACCATTGATTGCCGATAAGGCCGGCGCGGCTTAGCTCAGGTAGCAGTAATATATAAAGCCAGAGCACAGTGCCGCTGATCAGGCCCGCCATAGCGCCTTGCCGGTTTACCTTGCGCGACAGCAAGCCCAATATTAAGGCCGGTGCCAGCTGGGCAATCAGTGCAAAAGCCATTAAACCCAGTTGCGCCAGGCCGGTGTCGGTGCCAATAAAGCGATAATAAATAAAGCCAAAGGCCAGTACCACTAACATGGCACTGCGCCTTAAGGTGGCCACTTTAATCGGGTTTGCTTTGGCCGGTTGTAATTGCGAGCGGCGAAACAGTAGCGGCGCCAGTAATTCATTGGTGATCATAATACCCAGCACTAAGGTGGCCACCACCACCATGCTGGTGGCGGCTGAAAAACCGCCCAGATACGCCAGTAGGGCTATATCGGTGCGGTTGGCCGCCAGTGGCAGTTGCAACACCACTAAATCAATATTGGCGTTATCGCCCAGCAGCATCACGCCGGCTAAGGCCAGCGGCAATGTAAACAAGCTCATCAGTAACAAATACAGCGGAAAAATCCAACGGGCGCTGCGCAAATGGCCCAGATGCTGGTTTTCAACAAAGGTCACGTGAAACTGCCTGGGCAAACAGAGGGTAGCGGCAAAGCCCAGCAGCACATGCAGCCAGTAGGCATGAGTCGGTAAGGCCCGTTGTTGCAGTTGCGCCAGTCCCTGATGCTCAGCGGCGCTGTCAAAAATGCTGCCAAAACCATCAAACATGCCCCACACCACAAAGGCGCCAATGGCCAGCAGTGCCAGTAATTTTACCAGGGATTCAAAGGCAATAGCCGTCATCAGGCCGGGGTTCGGTTGGTGCGCTTTGGCACTGCGGCTGACAAACAGCATGGCGAATACTGCCATCCATAAACTGACATAGAGCCCGGTATCGGTGTACCAGTGATCAGCGGCATTAGATGATACCAGCGTATTAATACTGGTCGATACCGCATGTAATTGCAGCGCTATATAGGGGATCACCGCCATGATCAGCATTAAGGTGATCAATACCGCCAGCGCTCTGGAGTGGCCAAAACGGGTAGCGATAAAGTCGGCGACAGAGGTAATACGGTAGCGGCGGCAGGCAATGGCAATACGCGCCACCAGCTTAAAGCCAAACCAGAACAGGATAAAAGAACCAATATAGGTAGGCGGGATCCACCAGCCATTTACCGCGGCCTGGGCGGTAACGCCATAAAAGGCCCAGGAGGTGCAATAAATCGACAGCGCCAAGCTAAATACCCAGGGCGCCAGCGGATGTTTGCTATTGATTCTACGGCCAAAGCGGCCGACACAAAACAACACCAACAGGTACAGCAGGGAAATGGCGGCTATGGTGCCAAGACCAATGCCGCTGCCGTTTTGGATCATCTGCTCTACTGACGTCATTAATGGCTCATGCTCTGATTGTGCCTGAGTTAACGGCGTTGTGCTAGCGGGCTGTCCAGCCACCATCAAGGATTAAGGTCTGTGCTGTCATATGCTTAGCGCTGTCCTGGCATAAAAAGGCCGCCATCCCGGCAATTTCACTGACATCAATAAAGGCCTTTTGTGGCATAGGAGCCAGCATAATCTGCTCAATCACCTGCTGCTCAGTCAGGTTATGCTCTTTCGCCTGAGCGGCTATCTGTTTCTCCACTAAGGGCGTTTTCACATATGCCGGGCAAATGGTGTTAATGGTAAAGTTGATATCAGCGTTTTCCAGCGCTACTACCTTACTCAACCCCAATAAACCATGTTTCGCTGCGACATAGGCTGACTTAAACGGCGAGGCAATCACCGCATGAATAGAGCCGATATTAATGACCCGGCCAAATTGCTGCGCCCGCATATGCGGTAGCATGGCGCGGGTTAGCATGGCCGGGCCGGTCAGCATTACGCTGATGAGCTGTGCCCATTTTTCCGGCGGAAACTCTTCCAGCCGCGCCACATGCTGGATACCGGCATTATTGACCAGGATATCGGCGGGAAAGCGCTCGGCGCATTGGGCAATCGCCTCTTGGCAGCAGACATCTAACAGGCAGTAGTCGGCGGCAAAGCCCTTGGCTGTGAGCTCAGCGGTTTTTTGTTGTAGCAAGCGTTCATCCAAGTCGGCCAGTATGACTTGATGGCCGTCTTTAGCAAAATGTTCGGCAATGGCAAAGCCAATACCACCGGTACCACCGGTTATCAGTGCGCGCATCAGGTTTCTCCATATAAGGGTATAACACATGCTAGGCAACTTAGCCCTGTGCAGCAACGGTACTTTAGTGCTAGGTGCTGGTTTCAGACGTTGTCATCGTTATTTAACCTGCAGCGGTAACAGCTCAGCGGCTGGTGCTTTGCTCGGCTGCGTTACTGTGATAGATTTGCCTCTATATTCAAAAAAGTCGGCTGAGCGCAGCTATTTTGCCTCAACTAAAGCGTAGATTTTGGGGCTGTTAGCTAAAAAATAGCCCGAAATGTAAAAAACACTAATTAAAGCTGACTGTTAGCCTTAGGTAATACTGATTTTACATTACCTGCTTTGTGACCAAGAGGAATAAACAATGTCTGATTCTGGATCCGGGCCTTCGGCTGCGGAGCAAAAACGTGGTTGGTTCACCCGCTTTCTTGATACGGTGGAATGGTTAGGTAACTTATTACCGCATCCGGTCACGCTGTTTGCTATTTTTGCGGTGGCCGTGGTGTTTGGCAGTGGTATCGCCGCTTATTTTGATGTCAGTGCGCTGGATCCCAGACCAGAAGGCTCAGCAGGCAGGGCCGCAGACGGCGTGCTTCGGGTAGTTAGCCTGATGAATGTTGAAGGCTTGCAGCGCATTATCGCCAACTTAGTCACCAACTTCACTAATTTCCCGCCCTTGGGCGTGGTATTAGTGGCACTGTTGGGGGTGAGTATTGCCGAGCATTCCGGCTTAATCTCGGCGGCAATGCGCGGCCTGGTAATGAATGCGTCGCCGCGCATGGTAACCGTGACCGTGGTGTTTGCCGGTATTATTTCCAATACCGCATCCGAGCTGGGTTATGTGGTGCTGATCCCGATGGCTGCTGTGATTTTTCACTCGTTGGGCCGCCACCCGCTGGCCGGTTTAGCTGCAGCCTTTGCCGGCGTATCAGGCGGTTACAGCGCTAACTTATTTATCGGCACAGTTGACCCCTTGCTAGCCGGTTTTACCACTTCTGCAGCCAACCTGATTGACCCTAACTATACGGTAGGCCCTGAGGCTAACTGGTTCTTTATGATTGCCAGTACCTTTGTCATTGCTGCGCTGGGTGCCTTTGTCACCGAAAAAATTGTGGAGCCAAAATTAGGCAAGTATGACTTGAGCGAAGCCACTATTGACCTGGGCGCGCAAAAGTTAGACCGCTTAACACCGAAGGAGCGACTGGGCTTAAAAGGCGCCGGTTTAGCGTTTTTAGTGATTGCTATCCTGCTGGCGCTGAGCATAGTGCCAGAGTGGGGCATTTTGCGGCATCCTGAAACCGGTCTGGTAGAAGGCTCGCCGTTTTTACGTGGCATAGTGGTGTTTATTTTTGTCAGCTTTGCGATACCGGGGTTTATCTACGGCAAAATTGTCGGCAGCATGAACAACGATAAAGATGTCATAAATGCCATGTCAAAAAGCATCAGCACCATGGGGCTTTATATCGTACTGGTGTTTTTTGCTGCGCAGTTTGTCGCCTTTTTTGGCTGGTCGAACATGGGCTCAGTGTTTGCGGTTAAAGGCGCCACTGTGCTGCAGGAGCTGGGGCTTACCGGGCCTTTGCTGTTTGTACTGTTTATTGCCATGTGTGGTTTTGTCAATTTAATGCTCGGCTCGGCGTCAGCGCAATGGGCGATAACGGCGCCTATTTTTGTGCCTATGCTGATGATCATTGGCTACTCGCCTGAAGTGATCCAGGCGGCTTACCGTATCGGTGACTCGGTTACCAACGTCATTACCCCGATGATGAGTTACTTTGGCTTGATCCTGGCGGTAGCGGCACGCTACAAAAAAGATATGGGGCTGGGTACCTTAATTGCTACTATGTTGCCTTACTCGATTATCTTCTTTATCGGCTGGACCACCTTGTTTGTACTGTGGGTGTTCGTCTTCGGCTTCCCGGTGGGACCCAATGCGCCCACCTATTATGAGTTTGGTTAAACCGCACTGAATAAAAAAGGCCTGCTCTGCAGGCCTTTTGTGTCTCTAAGCTAACCGCTGGTCGACTCTCGCACCACCAGCTCTGGAATAAATACCGGTTGCCGCTCTGCCAGATTGGCCTGCTGGCCGGGCTTAGTGTGTTTAAATAATAACTCCGCCGCTTGCATGGCAATAGTGGTATTGGGCTGGTGGGCGGTGGTTAGTGGTGGCCAGGTTTGGCGCGAAAACGGGCTGTTTTCAAAGCCGGCAATGGCCAGTTGCTGTGGAATGCTAATGCTTTTTAGCCGGGCACTGAACAGCGCGCCGGCGGCAATTTCATCGTTACAGGCAAAAATGGCGCTGGGTTTAGCGTTTAAACTCAACAGCTTATTGGCGCCTTTTACCCCGGATTCAAACGAATAACTGCCGGGGACAATAAAATCGGCGGGTACCGTTAAGCCGCGTTTGGCCAGCGCCGCCTGAAAACCGGCTAAACGCTCGCCACTGGAGCTGTGCTCCTCATCACCACATAAAAAGGCGATAGCCGTATGGCCCAGCTCCAATAAATGGTTGGTAATTTTAAAGGCGGCGGTAAAGTCGTCAATCAGCACGCAGTTTTTCAGCTTAGGCGAGGGCGTAGAGCCGGAGATGATCCGCACATACTCCACCCCAGCCTGATCCAAAGCCTGGGCGATGTCGGGCATTTCTGAAAACGGCGGTGTCAGCACCAGGCCGGCTAAGCGCGAGCGCTCGACCAAATCCAGTACCTCCTGCACGATATCCGTTGCTTTAGCGTTAGTGGGGTGAATTAACAGCTCATAGCCATGCTTACGGCAGGCATCCAGTAAACCACGCTGCATATCAATCACATAATAGGCATTGGGGTTGTCATACACATAGCCAATACTATAAGAGCGGCTACTGGCCAGATTACGCGCTGCCGCATTAGGTTGATACTGCAGTTGCTTCATTGCCGCAGAGACTTTATCAAAGGTATCTTTGCGCACTGAGGGTTCATTATTCATCACCCTGGATACCGTTTTAATCGATACCCCTGCCAATTTAGCTACATCATTTATGGTAATTTTCATGGTGTTGTCTCATGTCAACATAGCGCTTGACCGCTTTGCTCAGTGGCTAAAGCCAACGGCGGTTATGGCCATTTCAGCAGCATTAATGACAGCGCTGGTCATTTCTTTAGATAGATTTGACATAATGGATACCTGTTTTTACTGCAAACGGCAATGAGAAATTTCGCTTTTAATTGGCAAAGTAAACCCCTTAGCCAAAAAGACCGCAACGCTAAATCTATATTATTTAATTAAATCAGTTATTTAAAGTGGTTTTTCCAGTAATAGCCGCAAATCGCGGATAGCCAGCACCAAAAGACGCTAGCTGTTAGCCAAAAATAATATTGTTGAAAAAATCATCTAAAAGACTTTGCATTGCCCATTTTTTTGTGTATGTTTAACGCCAATGACAGCGTTGTCATTAAGACAAAAGCAAAACGCGATACGATAACAAGAACAGGAAAGGGAGAAGCTCATGCGGCAGAACAATTTAAAACGCTGTGCCATGGCAGTGAAAATGGCGCTATTAGCGACAACAGTCACGGCATCGGCCACAGTGTTTGCAGAAGATACCGAGACGGCAAAAGCCAGCGAGTTGGAAGTCATTCAAATCCGCGGTATTCGTGCCTCACAGCAGGCCAACCTGAATGCCAAGCGCTATTCAGATGCAGTGGTGGATGTGGTAACAGCAGAGGACATCGGCAAGTTTCCTGATCGTAACGTGGCTGAATCGTTATCACGTATTACTGGTGTCGGGGTTAGCCGGGAGTTTGGTGAAGGTGAAAAAATTACCATTCGTGGTGCCAGCTCAGCCACCAACCGCACCCTGTTAAACGGCCAGACCGTAGCGACCGCTGACTGGTTTATTCTGGATAATCCGGGTCGTAGTTTTAACTATACCATGTTGCCCTCAGCGCTGGTGTCTGATTTGGAAGTCTATAAATCGCCGATGGCCAGTATAGATGAAGGCTCAATCGGCGGTACGGTGATTTTACGCACCCGTAAGCCGTTGAATCTCGACGCCAACAGCCTGAATCTGGCCGTTGAAGCACAGTATTCAGAAATGGCCGAGAAATGGGATCCACAACTATCCGCCTTATATTCCTGGAAAAATGAGCAAGAGACCTTTGGCGTGCTGGTATCGGCCATTAAACAAGACCGCTCTGTGGTGCGCGAAGGTTTTGAAATTCTGGGGTGGCCAAATAATCCGGTTCTGGATAGCCGGGTACCTAGTCATATCGGTGTAGCGCGCTTTGAACAGCAGCGGGAGCGTGAAACCCTGTTTGCCTCTTTCCAGTATGCGCCTTCGGCCGATTTGGAAATGACAATTAATGCATTGCATTCTAAAGTGGATGCGAATAACCAAAATTCTAACTGGTTAATTTTTGTCAATAATAATGCGGCCTTGCTCAGTGATATCACCCGGGTTGACAACAGTGTGGTAGCCGGAACGGTCGCAAGCGGTGGCACCGCAGCCTATAACTTTATTAACCGGGTTGCGTCAACTGAAACAAAAGGCCTGGATTTTGACCTGACCTATAAAGCCGAAAACTATGAATTGCATACCCAGCTGGGTACCACCCGCGCTAAGGGCGGCACACTCAGAGAAACCTCCTGGGAATATGGTGCTACCACAGGTTATAGTTTTGACTTACGCCCCGGCATGCCCAGCGCCAGTACTGTGGTGAATGCTGCTGATCCAGCGCAGTTTCGTGCCGGTTGGATCTGGGGCGGTGAAAAACCCACTACCGATCAGGAAGATTACGCCCAGTTCGATTTAAGCATTCCGGTGGAGTATGGCATTTTTAACCAGTTAAAAACCGGCGTAAAACTGCGCGCGGCAGAGCGGACTCAGGGGCGAACAGCCTACAGCTGGCATGGTCCTAATACGCTGGCCGATGCCTCTTTGGCACCCGATTGGCCGGTATATTTGCAGTATATTTTTGATAGCTGCCCGACTCTGGCCCAGTGCAATCTGACCAGTGGCAGTCAAAACGTTAATGCGGTGGTGAACGGCAATTTAGGTCAACAGGTGGTGCATAACCGTCAACGCATGGAAGAAATTGCTTTTGTCGGTTTAAATGGCGTGCCTGCTGATTACGCCCGTTCGTTAATTCTGGCCGAAAACTGGGCCGTAGAAGAAAATATCACTGCGCTCTATCTGCAGGGTGATTTTGCCGGTGATGGCTTTCGCGGTAACCTGGGGGTGCGTTATGTCGATACCCGCCAAACCTCAGGTGGCTATGAGTTCTCAGATGATAGCTGGGGCTTTTACACGGTAGACCGCAACTGGTTGACACCGAGCACCCTGGCCTGGGTTAAAGTGAAAAACGACTACAGCGAAGTGCTACCAAGCTTTAACATTGCCATTGATTTAACGGAAGATTCATTATTACGTTTTGGTGCTGCCAGAGTAATGGCCCGGCAAAACTGGAATGATATTTCGACCTCTGTCAGTTACGGCTCACTCAATGTGGCGCAACCGACCGGCATCGCCAGTAACCCGATGCTGATGCCGCAAATTGTCGATCAGTTTGATTTTAGCTACGAATGGTATTTCAACCCGTCATCTGTTTTTGCTGCTACTTATTTCCTGAAAGATGTCAAAAGCTATCGTAGTTTCTCCACTTTCGTCGACCAGCGTTACTGGGAACAAGAGGAACAAATGGTCGATGTCACCTTTACCCGCCCCAGCAATGGGCCTGGTGGCCGCACTCAGGGTATGGAGTTTAGTTACCAGCAAAGTTTTGGCGATTATGGGGTGATAGCCAACTACACCTACACCCAGGCCAAGCGTGACGAGCAGCGGGATCTGACAAAACCCGGCTCTGGCCTGGTAGAAGGCACCTCCAAGCATATGTACAACCTGAGTGGTTACTATGAAACCGACAGCTTCAGCGCGCGCCTGATGTATAACTACCGCACTGAATGGTACAAGGGGCTGCACTGGAATGGTGACGAACTGTGGAATGATGATTATGGCCAGTTAGATGCCAGTGTCAGCTACAACCTGACTGACGCTATAGTGTTGTCATTTGAAGCGGTTAATCTGACTGATCAGCGGGTAAAAGAATATAACACCGATAAGGCACGTTTATTCTCGTTGTATGAAAACGGCCGCCGTTTTGTTGCTGGCGTACGTATGGCTTTCTAAGTAAAACTGTTACCTGGATAAAGGCTGATACAGGGATTTATCAGCCTTTTTTTTGGAGTACACTATGCAAGCTATCCCCGAGTATCACGGCATAAGTGCCGGCCAATTTATTAATGAACTCTACCCGCAGGGTAAACCTGTGGTGTTACGTCAGGCGCTGACTCACTGGCCTCTGATCCAGGCGGCTTTGCAAAGCGCTGAGGATTTACTGCGTTATCTGCAGCCTTTTGACAAAGGATCGCAAGCTGATGTGTTGCTACTGGCGCCCCAGACCGGCGGCCGGATTTTTTACACTGAGGATCATCAGGGGTTTAATTTTGAACGCCGCCGCTACCCGTTAACTGCTGTGTTAGCGCAGTTACTGAAAATGCAGCTACAGCCACCTTGCTTACATCTGGCTTTACAAAGTGCCCGGCTGGAGCACTGCTTGCCGGGGCTGGAAGCTAAGCTGGATATGCCATTTTTACCTGAACCGGCCACTGCCAGAGTCTGGTTAGGTAACCAGATCCAGGTACCGGCTCATTTTGATGATGGCCACAATCTGGCCTGTGTGGTGGCAGGGCGTCGGCGTTTTATGCTGTTTGCACCAGAGCAGGTAGCTGATTTGTACCCTGGTGCGCTGGATTTTGCGCCAACCGGCACACCCATTAGCCTGGTTAATTTTAACCAGCCAGACTTCACGCGTTTCCCCAATGCCAGACGGGCCTTAGCCGCGGCCTGGCAGGCCGAACTGGGCCCTGGTGATCTGCTGTATATCCCCTTGTTATGGTGGCATCAGGTGCAATCCCTGGATAATGTCAGCATGCTGCTAAATTATTGGTGGGGTGGCAGTTTGCAGGCAGAAGCGCCTTGTCCGGCTGCTTTTGACAGCTTACTGCATACCATGCTCAGTATGCAGCACTACAGTGTTGCTGAGCGTCAAGCCTGGGCGGCTATGTTTCAGTATTTTGTTTTTGCAAAGGGCATTGATCCCTGTGCGCATTTACCTGACAACCTGCCTGCGCTGCAGCGACTGCTCAGTAGTCAGACTGGTGAATTGCCCGCGAAAGAACGACTGGAGGCGCTGCGCCAGTGGCTGAGTCAACAGCTTTAATAAAAGCTCAGCCAGCGTGATAAAGGGCAAATTTAATCTGGCTGAATGCTGTTCAGCTGTTGATTCCCTGGCGCGCATACCGCAAGATAAGGCCGGTACGTCAGTAAGCCCCATAGCAGGGCCTTGGCTAGTCTTAAATCACAGAACATGAGTTGTATATGGAACAAAATAAACTGGTAGGGTTAAACAAAGAACAACACGCCAACACTAAGATCAGTCTGGTTAATCCACTGACTCATCTGGCGGATCAACATATGCTGCCGGTAGTGGTGCATGAATTTGTCGTCGCCGGTGCTGAGTTCCCGCTGGTCTTTATCAAAAACGCTGATACTGAGTTGTATCAGCCGGTAGTATTGTTGGGCTTAAGTGCTAAGCAAAACTTATTTTTAAAAGACGGTAACTGGCAGGCGATGTATGTGCCACGGGTGGCCCGCAGTTACCCGCTGGTACTGGTCCAGGCCGAACAAGACAGTGACCGTCTGATTGTGGCTATTGATGAATCCTCTGCTCATGTTAATGACACAGAAGGCCAGCCGCTGTTTAATGCTGATGGCAGCGAAAGCGAGTTTTTAATTGCCCGTAAGCAACAAATGGCTGAGTTTGTTGATTTTAGCCAATTAACCCGTGGTTTTACGGAAAAACTGAAAGGCCTGGATCTGTTTAAAGAGCAGGTGTTAACCCTGACTATCGACGGCGAGCAACGCAACATCAATGGTATCCACTTAATTGATGAGAAAAAACTCAACGAATTATCAGCTGAGCAATTTTTAGAACTGCGTACCTCAGGTTTCCTGACCGCCATCTATGCTCATTTGATGTCGCTACAGCACACGCAGAAGCTGGTGTTAAAACTGGCACCGCAACCGCAAGCCTAACTTGTTTGCGGCAAGACCCTAAAAAACACCCGGCTTACTGCCGGGGGTTTTTATATTTAACCATTAAGGCCAGCGGCTCAGGGTGAAATAATCCGGCTGCTGTGGTGGCCAACACGGCTTCTGAACCAGGGGCTGGTATGTGCCGGTAACGGCTGTTGATAAGGCAGCCACTGTCGGCCCTGATCCAGGCTATATTCGAGCGTTAAGCCCGGCCAGGCGCTATTAGCTTTAAGGGTATCACCTTCGCGTATCGCCCCGGGTGGCGGTAAATAGTGCAGCACACCGCTGTGTTGTAAGCGCGGTAACTCAATACTGACTAAGCGCTGGCTGAACGCCAGCCAGTCTTGCTGCGCTGTAATGCTGTGTCTGTCCGGCTCCCATGGAGCGCTATGCCAGGCACGCTCGGCCAAAGCCAGCAGCCGCGGGTACAGCATTTGCTCCAATTGCTCAGCGCTGCGGATGGTTTCGCTCCATAACTGGCCTTGTATCCCCAGCATATTTTCGGGTCGCGCTAACGGCGGTAACGGCCGGCCCAGTAAGGCGGCTAAATCAGTAATGGGGCTGCCATCACGGGTATATTCGGCATTGCTGTACAAATGATCCGGCCGGTAGAAAAACACCTTTTGGGTATCGGTATAGCGCGCCGCCCAATAATAGCCACGCTCCTCGGGATGCGCCTCTTGCGGGTGATCAAAATACAAGTTGGTGCCAGGAGATTGCACCACCGCATAACCGGCATTGGCAAATACATAGGCGCGATCGCCATAACCCCATTCCCAGATATTGTCCCAGGCGTTCACAATCACCTCAGGGTTATTAAACTGGCTGCGGGCAAAGGGCTGCTGCGGGCTGGCCATCAGGCCATCTTCCCAGGCCGCCAGCGCTAAACCGCGGGCGGCAGTCAGTTGCGCTACCCGGTTTATAAAATAAGGTTTTAAATCTGCAACGCTGTCTATGCCATTATCCGGGGTGCTAAATAATTGCTGACAGGCCGGCGCGCCCAGCCAGGAGCCAACCCCGACTTCATCACCGCCCATATGCAGTACCCGCAGCACGCTTTGTGCTTCGATATACATCTGTTGTAGTTCTGCTATCACCTTATCGACAAAGGCATAGCTGGACTCCAGGCAGACATTAATAGAGTTATCATTGTAGTTTTGCACGGTCAGGTAGTCTGAAGTATCGGCCGCTTCTGACAACAGGTATTGGCTGGCGGCCTCAGGCTCACCGGCAGCCAGCAGCCGCTGATAGCGCGCTTCCATCGCTTTTACGGCGGCGCGGGCATGGCCTGGCATATCAATTTCCGGGATCACTTCTATATGATGAGCGCGGGCATGCCGTAATATCTGAATAAAATCCTGCCGGCTGTAGTAGCCATTGCCTGAGCCGCCAGCATGCGGGCCTGTGCCCAGCTGGGTCAGCAGGCACTGCTGCTCAGTTAAATCAAAACAGCGGTTGGCGCCTAACTGTGTCAGCTCTGGTAGCCCCGGAATTTCCAGCCGCCAACCTTCATCTTCGGTCAGGTGCAAATGCAGCTTATTTAATTTATACCGCGCCATTTGCTCAATTAGCCGTAAGGTGACCTCAAGGCCATGAAAGTTGCGCGCCATATCATAATGCATACCCCGCCAGCCATAGCGCGGTTGATCGCTAATCTGCAGAAGCGGCAGGCTAAACTCTGCTGAGGGGGAAAGCGGCAATAATGCCAATAACGACTGAATGCCATAAAACACGCCGGCGGCATCGGCGCCGGTAACCTCAATAAGCTGCTCGCTGATGGCTAGCTGATAGCTTTCTGCCGGCAGTGCTTGCTCAGTACTGGCCAGTGCTAAGCGAATTTGCGGCTTTGCAGTGCTTTGTTGGCGCAGCTCCAGCCTCAAATAAGGCAGTAATTGTTGCTGCAAATACTGGCCCTGGTGCGCTAATGCCTGCGGCACTGTCAGCTGCCACTGACTGTGCAGTATGCTGTGGCCGCTGCCTTGCTGCAGCTGTTGTGGTGTCGGAATAATACGTTGTTGTAGCGCCTGTGGGCTTAATATTGTTTGCTTTGAGCCGCTTAGCATCTGTTGATGTTGCTGGTAGCGTTTGGCATCAGTCATAGTGGCAAACTTATCGCCATCAGCAATATTGCGTAGTAATTGCTCGGGCCGCGTTAGCGGGCGCACAAAATCAGTAAATTGCTCTGTGTCGGTGTTGGCAAAAATTTCCGGCGTAAGCCCGGGCACCACAATAAAAGCTCTGGGCATAAAATCACTGTAACTGATGATCCAGGGTGCCGACTGAAAATGCAGCAGTAACTGCTCGCCCGGCGCTAAGCCTTTAAAGGCTGCTGTTGGCCGCAGGCGATGCACATCGCCTTGTACATGCTCCAGGACTACACCTGCTTGCTCCGGGCTTTCTAAGCGACGGATCATATGCAGATAAATTTGCCAGTCAGCTTCACCAGCCGGCAATGCCTGAGCGGAATGGTTAATTAACTCAATGCTGCCGCTAAAGGTCGCACCTTCAGCTAACAGATTCGAGTCCACGGCAAACCATACCGCTGTGCCTTTAGCCAGCTCGGCCAGTTGCGCCTGGCTGCGGATCCCGGCCTGGCTGCTGGCAATAAAGCCTAATAATATCAATGAACAAATTAATCGCATCAGTGGGCTCCCGGCGGCTACTGAAAAAAATAGTCTGAATTTTAAGCAAGATGCTTGTTATTTGTCAGAATTATTATATGCTAAAAAATAAAATGACAACGCTGTCAATTTGGCAAAGAGTTATGTTAATGTCAAGTTTTAGCAAACATCATTGCTACTTGCGTAGCAGTGCCAATAGCCTGGCAGGATTAATACCGTAGCAGGAGCAGCTGAGGGCAAGATGTCAGCTCAGGCGTGAGGATGTGGGATGAGGATGACAGAGCAACAACCCTTATATTTAGGTATTGATGGCGGCGGCAGTAAATGCCGGGTGGTATTAATGTCGGCCAACAATCAGCTGTTAGGCGAGGGCCTGTCGGGGCCGGCCAACCCGCTGCGGGGTATGGCCGTGGCCACCACGTCGATTTTGGCGGCTACGGAGCAAGCCCTGCAACAGGCCGGTTTACCGCTCAGTACTATGTCGCAGCTGATTGTCGGCGCCGGTTTGGCCGGGGTCAATTTGCCGGAATATTACCAGCTATTTTCTGCCTGGCAGCATCCGTTTGCGCGTTTATATCTGACCAGTGATTTACATATTGCCTGCATCGGCGCCCACCAGGGTCAGGATGGTGCGGTAATTATCTGTGGCACCGGCTCTTGTGGCTTGGCTGCGGTAGCAGGACAGTTGCTGGAAGTCGGTGGTCATGGCTTTCCCTATGGTGACAATGGCAGTGGCGCCTGGTTTGGCTTGCAGCTGTTAAAACAGGTGCTGCGCAGCAAAGATCAGCTTATCGCGCCAACGTTAATGGCCGAGTTGCTGCAGGCTGAGCTGAATTGCAGTGATACTTTGCAGCTGGTTGGCCACTTTATGCATGCCAGCCCCACTGATTATGCCCGGCTGGCACCTTTAGTGTTTACTGCGGCCGAGCATGGCGATGCGACTGCCCGGCAAGTAGTGCTGCAAGGCGCGGCTCATATCAATGACATTGCCCTGCGCCTGTTGACAATTAATCCTGCGGCCTTGTGTTTAATTGGTGGTCTGGCATATAAAGTAGAACCTTATCTTGCGCCGGAAGTACGGCAGTTGGTCGTACCCTCAGCGCAATCACCAGAGTACGGTGCAGTATGCTTTGCCCGCCAAGCCCACGCCAACACTTTAGCCAGCGGAATAACACAATGACAACGTCCATCACAACATCTGAACTTAAGCCTGACGCCACTACTGGCAGCCTGGCCGTTGCCCGCCTATTTGATGGTGAACACTGGCACAGCAATGTGCAACTGAGCTGGCAGCAGGGGCAGATCACAGCGATCACACCGGCCGCAGGACCAGTGCAGGCCGGCAGCTTAGTACCGGGTTTTATCGATTTGCAGGTCAATGGCGGCGGTGGCGCCCTGTTTAATAACCAGCCCACCTTAGCTGCGCTTAACACTATGGCGCAGGCGCACCGCCGTTTTGGCACCAGTGCCATGTTGCCGACGGTGATTACCGATTCGTTGGCGGTGATGCAGCAGGCAGCCGATGTTATTGCCGCTGCTCTGGCCAACAAGCTAGCCGGTGTTATCGGTATCCACTTTGAAGGGCCGCATTTAGCGCTGCCGAAAAAAGGCGTGCATCCGGCGGCGCATATCAGACCATTAACGGCGGCAGAACTGGCCATTTACCAGCGCACTGATATCGGTATTAAGCTGATTACCGTGGCGCCAGAAAATGTTACCCCGGCGCAAATTAAACAACTGATCGCTGCCGGCATGCAGGTGTGGCTGGGCCACTCTAATGCGGATGCGGCCACGGTACAGGACGCATTGGCCGCCGGGGCCTGTGGCTTTACCCATTTATATAATGCGATGTCACCGCTAGGCTCCCGCGAGCCGGGCATGGTCGGGGTCGCGCTGACTGATGCCCACAGTTGGTGTGGCCTTATTCTGGATGGCCTGCATTTACACCCGATTGCCGCCAAACTGGCGCTGGCTGCTAAGCCAAAGGGCAAGGTGCTGCTGGTGACCGATGCCATGTCGCCGGTGGGCACTAATGACACTGAATTTGCCTTTTTTAGCGGTACCGTGCGCCGGCAAGGTAATCAGCTGACCAATGAAGACGGCGCTCTGGCTGGCTCAGTACTGGATATGGCGTCGGCAGTGCGCTATGCGGTGCAGGTGCTCGACGTCGAATTGCATGAGGCGCTGTGCATGGCTTCGTTGTATCCGGCACAAGCGCTGGGTTGTGGCGATTACCGCGGCAAGCTGCAGCCGGGCTATCAGGCCGATATGGTGTTGCTCGATCAGCAACTGCACTGTCAGCAAAACTGGATAGCCGGCAATAGGGTTTATTGAGCAGACATGAAAAGCAGAGCGCAAAACACAGGCATTATCGTCAATAACAATAACAGTAAAGGGATAAGTAAATGACAGCAGAGCAGTCGAAAGGCCAAAGCAGCATGATGCCGATGGTCATAGTGGCCATTTTGTTTTTTGTGTTAGGTTTTGCCACCTGGTTAAATGGGTCATTGATGCCCTATCTGAAACAAATGCTGCAATTGACCCCATTGCAGGCGTCGCTCATTTTATTTTCTTTTTATATTGCCGTGACCTTTACGGCATTGCCCTCTGCCTGGCTTATTCGCAAACTAGGCTATAAAAATGGCATGGCGCTGGGCATGGCGGTGATGATGCTGGCTGGACTCTTGTATATTCCGGCGGCTCAAACCCAGTCATTTGCGTTGTTTTTATTGGCGCAATTGGTGATTGGTACCGGCCAAACCTTATTGCAAACAGCGGTAAACCCCTATGTGGTAAAAATTGGCCCGGAGAGTACGGCCGCCGTGCGCATCAGTATTATGGGCATCTTAAATAAAACCGCTGGCGTAGCCGCGCCTATGGTCTTTACAGCATTAATGGCCAGTAGCTTTGCGTCGACAGCCGATACACCATTAACGCAGCAGCAGATTGATACTATGGCCGCAGGGCTGGTGATGCCTTATTTTGGGTTGGCGGTATTTTTAGGTTTGCTGGCGCTGGCGGTTAAGTTTTCGCCGTTACCTGAACTGGCAAAAGAAGCGTCGCAAGGTGCTGGTTTAACACAATTAAAAGCCGCTTTGGCCAAGCCCTCTCTGATGTTGGGGGTGTTGGCGCTATTTGTGTATGTGGCGGTTGAGGTCATCGCCGGTGACACTATAGGCTTATTTGCCTTGTCATTGGGCGTTGAGCGTTACACTGTTATGACCTCCTATACCATGGGTTGTATGGTGCTGGGCTATGTGCTTGGGATCATACTTATTCCACGGCTGTTATCGCAGCAAAAGGCACTGGCTATTTCTGCTGTGTTAGGTGTGATACTGACGCTGGCAGTGGTGTTTGGCAACAATGAATCCTACGCCATATCCAAGGTCCTGTTAGTGCCCTTTGGTGGTGTAGCCTTGCCCGATACGTTAATGTTTATTGCGTTTCTGGGGCTGGCAAATGCCATTGTCTGGCCCGCTGTCTGGCCGCTGGCATTATCAGGCCTTGGCCATCTGACCAGTATTGGCTCGGCGTTATTAATTATGGGTATTGCCGGTGGCGCTTTTGGTCCCTTAGTGTGGGGGCTGTTCAGCAGTACCGGGCTGGGGCAGCAAGGGGCTTATGTGGTCATGCTGCCATGCTATGCCTTTATTTTATTTTATGCCATTAAGGGGCATAAACTAAGCCGCTGGAAATAAAGATGACGAATAGTGCCAGCCAGCGTTTTCTGGCACTGGATGCGCTGCGCGGTCTGGCTATTGCGCTAATGATCTTAGTCAATACGCCAGGCAGTTGGAGCCATGTTTACCCGCTGTTGCTGCACGCCGATTGGCATGGTTTTACCTTTGCTGATCTGGTGTTTCCACTATTTTTATTTGCCGTTGGCGCGGCGCTGGCCTTTTCGATGGCCAATGCCCAGCCATCGGTCGGTGTGTGGCTTAAAATCGGCAAACGTACCGGCTTGCTGTTTGCCGCTGGCCTGTTGCTACATTGGTTTCCATTTCAGCAAGGGGTAACCGAGCTGCGGATACCCGGCGTATTGCAACGTATTGCGCTCTGTTATGCCATGACCGCTGTGTTAGTGCTGTATCTGAAACCGCGCTCGCTGTTGCTGATCACGCTTTTATTGCCGCTGTGCTATTGGCTGCTGCTGTGGCAGTTTGCGTTGCAACTGCCCTATCAACTGCAGGGCAATGCGGTGCAGCGGCTGGATTTATGGTTACTGGGCCCGGCGCATCTATATCATGGCTTTGGGACGGCCTTTGACCCTGAGGGCTTACTCAGTACCTTGCCGGCGATCAGTTCAACCCTGATTGGCTATCTGCTGGCCGTTAAGCTCAAGCAACTTAATACGGAACACAACAGTAAAGAGCACAGCAGTAAAGCGCCCAGCCTGCATTTTTTGTTGGCAGGCGCCGTGTTGTTAACTGTGGTCGGTGTTATCTGGCATCTTATCTGGCCAATCAATAAAGCCTTGTGGAGTGGCAGCTATGTGGCGCTGTCCAGTGGCCTTATTTTGTGGCTGTTGGCGGCGATGTTCTGGTGTATTGATATGCAGCAAAAACGCTGGCTGCAACCCCTGGTCATTTATGGCAGCAACCCGTTGTTTATTTATATTTTAAGCTGGCTGTGGGCCAGCACGGCCAGCCAACTTATCCACATTAACCACGAAGGGCACAGTATAAGCCTGTATCAGTTTGCTTTTGACAGCCTGAACACACTGCTTGAGGCCAGGCTGGCCTCGTTGCTGTTTGCCCTGCTGCATGTTGGCCTGTTCTGGCTGTTGTCCTACTGGCTGTATCAACGGCGGATGTTTATTAAGCTTTAGCCCACTTCTGCTTTAACGCCTGTTCAACATGTAACGGCACAAAGCTGCTGACATCACCTCCGTGGCGGCACACTTCTTTCACCAGGGTGGAGGAGATAAAAGTATTTTTTTCAGAGGGCGTCATAAAAATACTGTCTAAATCGGGGTTAAGCGACCGGTTCATGCTGGCTAACTGAAACTCATACTCAAAATCGGCTACTGCCCGCACGCCGCGGATCAGCACCTGCCCCTGCTGCTCTTTGGCAAACTGTGCCAACAGGCCAGAAAAGCCAATAACACTGACATTAGGGCAATGGTCGAAGGCTTGCTGCGCCAATGCCACCCGTTGCTCCAGGCTGAATAAGGGCTGCTTGCTTGGGTTAGCGGCGACGGCCACCACCACAGCGTCAAATAAACGCGCGGCCCGCAATACCAGGTCGGCATGGCCATTGGTCAGGGGATCAAAGGTACCGGGGTAAATGGCTTTAACCTGCATCTTGTGCTGTGTTCCTGTAAAAGATCTCAACAACTGAGTTGAGAACACGGTAAGCGACTAGAGTTTTTAGTCAGTTTGGCGTTACTATAGCAAAATAACCACCTTAAGTAAGAAGCCTGCTGACACTGATGGAAAAAAAGCTGCGTACTAAAGATAAAATCCTGCAGGCCAGTATCAGCCTGTTTAATCAGGTCGGTGAACGCCAGGTCACCACTAATCATATTGCTGCCCATCTGGGCATCAGCCCGGGTAATCTGTATTACCACTTTCGCAATAAAGAAGACATAGTACGGCAGATTTTTCGCGAATACGCCAAATTGCTGGAAACCCGTATTAAGCCACCATCAGATAAAACCGAAGCGCTCGATGCGCTGGCCGAATATCTGGATGCGGTATTTGAGCTGATGTGGCGCTTTCATTTTTTTTATGCCAATTTGCCTGATATATTGGCGCGCGATGCCGCCTTGCGCCAGGATTATCAGCAGGTACAGCAAGGCGTGTTAAGCCAGGTAATAGCAGTACTTAAAGCATTAAAGTTAAACGGCGTGATTGCCATTGACGATGAAGATATCCGTGATTTTGCTCACAGCATTAAGTTGCTGGTGACGTTTTGGATTAGTTATTTAAAAACCCAGCAGCCCGACTCGCCGATAGATCAAGCCAGTGTCTATCGCGGCGTATTAAAAGTGGTATTGTTATTTAAACCCTATGCCACAGCTCAGGCCTTACCACGCATTCAACGCTTACAGCAGCACTATGAACTGCTGGCCAGGCAAAGTGCTGCCGCCGCCGCTTTGTAGTTTTAACTTTACAGCTTTACCTTTACGTTAACGGCGCTATGTACTAAAAGCGCTGCAGGCGTTGGCGTTAACCTTTACAATAGCCGCAATAAAAACGACTACACCACCGGACAGGGGGCTTTATGCGCAATGGCGCTTTTCTGCAACACTTACAACAGCAATTAGCAGAGCTAACGGCAGAGGGGCTGTTTAAAGCCGAGCGGATCATTACCTCACAACAACAGGCTGATGTCAGTGTTGGCGGCCAGCAGGTACTGAATTTTTGTGCCAATAACTATCTGGGCCTGGCCAACCATCCGGATTTAATCGCCGCTGCCCAGCAAGGTCTGGCCAGTCACGGCTTTGGTGTCGCCTCAGTACGTTTTATCTGCGGTACTCAGGATATCCACAAAACCCTGGAAGCGAATATCAGCCGCTTTTTAGGCACCGAAGATACCATTCTGTATTCTTCGTGTTTTGATGCGAACGGCGGCCTGTTTGAAACCATTTTAGGGGCAAAAGATGCGGTGATTTCAGATGCGCTGAACCATGCGTCCATTATTGATGGTGTGCGCCTGTGTAAAGCCAAACGCTACCGCTATGTCAACAACAATATGGCCGAGCTCGAAGCCCAGTTGCAACAGGCGGATGCTGATGGCGCCCGCTTTAAACTGATTGCCACTGACGGCGTGTTTTCGATGGACGGCGTGATTGCCGATTTAAAGTCGATATGCGATCTGGCCGATAAATACGGCGCACTGGTGATGGTCGATGACAGCCATGCTGTGGGTTTTGTGGGTAAAAACGGCCGCGGTACTCATGAATACTGCGATGTACTGGAGCGGGTAGATATTATCACCGGTACTCTGGGCAAAGCCCTGGGCGGCGCCTCTGGCGGCTATACCTCAGGTAAAAAAGCCATTATTGATATGCTGCGCCAGCGCTCACGGCCTTATTTGTTTTCTAATTCCTTAGCGCCTTCTATTGTTACGGCGTCAATAACAGTGCTGCAAATGTTGCAGCAAGGCGATGCGCTGCGTGCCAAGTTATGGGATAACGCCAATTATTTCCGCGAGCAGATGAGCGCCGCCGGTTTTACGCTGGCCGGCAAAGACCACGCTATTATTCCGGTGATGCTGGGCGATGCCAAAGTCGCCGCCGAAATGGCCAAGCGTATGCTGGCCGAAGGCATTTATGTGGTGGGGTTTTCCTTTCCGGTGGTACCCAAAGGTCAGGCGCGTATTCGCACGCAAATTTCAGCAGCACACAGTAAAGCACAGCTGGATAAAGCCATAGCGGCCTTTATCCGTATTGGTAAAGACATGGGCGTGATCGCATAAGGGCGGGGCGTAACAATGAAAGCATTAGCAAAGTTAAAAGCAGAGCCGGGCATTTGGCAGACCGAGGTTGATAAGCCGGAAGTTGGCCCGAATGATGTGTTAATCCGCATTAAAAAAACCGCCATTTGCGGCACTGATGTGCATATCTACAAGTGGGATGAATGGGCGCAAAACACCATACCCCATGGCATGGTAGTGGGCCACGAATACGTAGG
>NZ_DAINOE010000017.1:0-51481 GCF_036735525.1 Arsukibacterium sp.
GGTTGGGGGTTCGAATCCCTCTGCCCCTGCCACTTATCTGTATTATGAATATATCAGCAAGCCAATCTCAATTACTTCGTCAGCTTAATATTAAGCCTTTGCATGCTCGTGACGATTTTTTCCCAAACCATACAACCAACAACAATGACTTAGCCAGCAGTCCGACTGAACTGTTGTTGCCTCAGCAAAGTGTGCTGTCTGATGATATCAACTGCTTACTGGCGACGAGCTCTGTAAGTGGTTGGCTACTTGACCCTGCTGCAAATGAATGCAGACTTTCAGCTGACAATGAGCTATTGATCACGCCTATACTTGAGAAGCTCAAACAAACGGAACTTAAACGGCAGCTATGGTTACTGCTACAACCCTTACTGATTGAATATGTTGATTAGAGCCCTGACGGTTGCCGATATTCCGGCATTGCTGGCCATTGAAACAGCCGCTAATCCTTACCCATGGACAGCAGGGGTGTTTAAGTCTTGTTTTGGTAGTCAGTACTTTAATTTTGGCATCTTTGGTGATGAGCAGTTATTAGGTTTTTACTTTGGCCAATTTATTGCTATCGAAAGTCAGTTGTTTAATATCTGTGTACGCAGCGATCAGCAAGGTAAAGGGCTCGGCGCAACATTGCTTGCGCATTTTATTGCCGAGTCTCAGCTGCGTAGTGCTACGGAGGCCTGGTTAGAAGTCAGAGCCTCTAACCACGCTGCAATTCATTTATACCAAAAGCATGGTTTTATTGAGGCCGGCTGTCGGCCAAACTACTACAGCAGTGCCACTGGTAAAGAAGATGCGCTCATGCTGTGCCTGCCACTGCGTTTTGCCAATTAATCCTGTACTGTGCCAGCGGCAGTGATGCTGCTATAATCCGCAGCAATTATTTTGACATTGTTTTTTCAGCCAGCTAGCTGGTTGCTCACTGATATTGGATACCATGAATAAAGATAAATTTCTGCACGAAATAGAGAGCAGACGCACTTTTGCAATTATTTCGCACCCTGATGCCGGTAAAACCACTATTACTGAAAAGGTATTACTGTTTGGTAACCTGATCCAAAAAGCTGGTACGGTAAAGGGGAAAAAGTCTGGTCAATATGCTACGTCTGACTGGATGGAAATGGAAAAGGAGCGCGGTATCTCTGTTACTACCTCTGTTATGCAGTTTCCTTATAATGACTGTCTCGTCAATTTGTTAGATACACCCGGTCACGAGGATTTCTCGGAAGATACCTATCGCACCTTAACCGCAGTAGACTCTTGTTTAATGGTGATTGATGGTGCCAAGGGCGTTGAAGATCGCACCATTAAATTGATGGAAGTGACCCGGCTGCGAGATACGCCTATTATCACCTTTATGAACAAGATGGACCGCGATATCCGCGATCCTGTTGATTTGCTTGATGAAGTTGAAAACGTACTTAATATTGCCTGTGCACCTATCACCTGGCCTATAGCGTCAGGTAAAGAATTTAAAGGGGTGTACCATATTTTGCGTGATGAGGTCATTTTGTATAAATCTGGTATGGGCCATACTATTCAAGACGTCGATATTATTAAAGGCCTGCATAACCCTGAGCTCGATAAACGTATTGGCTATTATGCCGCTCAGCTGCGTGAAGAAATGGAGTTGGTGCAGGGCGCGAGTAATGACTTTGATCAGGAGTTGTTTTTAAAAGGCGAATTAACCCCGGTGTTCTTCGGTACAGCCTTGGGTAACTTTGGTGTTGATCATATGCTCGACGGTTTGACCGCATGGGCACCTAAGCCGCAGTCGCGGTTAACCAATAGCCGCAAGGTGGAGCCATCTGAGACAGGCTTCAGCGGTTTTGTTTTTAAAATTCAAGCCAATATGGATCCGAAACATCGTGACCGGGTAGCATTTTTACGTATTGTTTCTGGTAAATATGAGAAAGGCATGAAAGTCCGGCATGTGCGGATTGGTAAAGACGTGCTGATCCCGCAAGCATTGACCTTCTTAGCCGGAGATCGCGAGCATCTGGATGAAGCCTATCCGGGTGATATTATCGGTTTGCATAACCACGGCACGATAAAAATTGGTGACACCTTTACCACCGGTGAAGATATGCAGTTTACTGGTATTCCGAACTTTGCCCCTGAGCTGTTCCGGCGTATCCGTTTACGTGACCCGCTGAAGCAAAAGCAATTATTAAAAGGCCTGGTGCAATTATCCGAAGAGGGCGCGGTACAGGTGTTCCGGCCACTGGATAATAACGATTTAATTGTAGGTGCCGTTGGTGTGCTGCAGTTTGATGTCGTAGTGAGCCGCTTAAAATCAGAATACAACGTCGATGCAATGTATGAAAGTGTCAACGTGGCCACTGCTCGCTGGGTATATTGTGAGGATGGCAAGACATTGCAGGAATTCCAGAATAAAGCCAGCAACAACCTGGCGCTGGATGGCGGTGACAACCTGACTTACATTGCGCCGACTATGGTTAACCTGAATTTGGCGATAGAGCGTTACCCAAAAATTTCTTTCCACAAAACCCGTGAACACTAACAGGCTATCAGCATGAACATTAAGCAATTACTTACCGAAAAAACTCAGGCCGCTTTTGTTGCTCTGGGCTTACCTGCTGATACCAATGCCGCTGTTACCGTTAGTACGCGTATTGAGTTTGGTGATTATCAGATTAACGGTGCTATGTCCGCCGCTAAGTGGCTAAAAACCAATCCGCGCCAATTGGCAGAGCAGTTAGTACAACAGTTGCAATTAGCAGGCATAGCGGCAAAAACTGACATAGCAGGCCCGGGTTTTATTAATGTCACGTTGGATAACCAATGGCTGGCAGCACAATTACAGCAAGCCGTTGGTGATAGCCGGCTTGGCGTCAGTGTTAACCCTCAACCGCAAACAGTGGTCGTGGATTATTCGGCGCCCAATTTAGCCAAAGAAATGCATGTTGGCCATTTACGCTCCACTATTATCGGCGATGCGGTAGTGCGCACGCTGGAATTTTGGGGGGACAGGGTGATGCGGCAGAATCATATGGGCGATTGGGGTACCCAATTTGGTATGCTGATCGCGCATTTGGAAGATAAACTGGCAGCGGGTGTCGATTTAGAGCAGGTCGCTTTAGCTGATTTAGAAGATTTTTATCGCGAAGCAAAAAAACGCTTTGATGATGAAGCGGGCTTTGCTGATAAATCGCGTGATTATGTGGTAAAGCTGCAAAGCGGTGACAGTCATTGCCAAAAGTTGTGGCAATTATTTATAGATACCTCAATCAAGCACAGCGAGGAGGTCTATCAGCGACTCAACGTGACCCTGAGCCATGCAGACATTAAGCCTGAAAGTGCTTATAACAAGATGCTGCAGACGATAGTGCATGATTTAAAAGCCAAACAGCTGGCAGTGGAAGATCAGGGCGCCCTAGTGGTGTTTTTGCAAGAGCTGGCAGATAAAGAGGGTAATCCTTCGCCTTTTATCGTGCAAAAAACCGGTGGTGGCTTTTTGTATTCGACTACCGATTTAGCGGCATGCCAGTACCGTAGCCATCAGTTAATGGCTGACAGAGTCATTATTTTTACCGATGCGCGTCAGGCACTGCACTTTAAACAGGTGGAACTGGTTGCTCGTAAAGCCGGTTATCTGCGTGACACCACCACTTACGATCATTGCCCTTTTGGCACCATGATGGGTGAAGACGGTAAACCCTTTAAAACCCGTACCGGCGGTACTGTTAAGCTGGCTGAATTACTGGAAGAAGCGGTGGTCAGAGCGGCTGCGGTAGTGCAGGAAAAGGCGACAGAGTTAAGCGCGGCGGATATGGCTGAAGTGGCGCGTAAAGTAGGGATAGGCGCGGTAAAATTTGCCGACCTCTCTAAAAACCGCAGCAGTGATTATATCTTTAGCTGGAATGCGATGCTGAGCTTTGAAGGCGCCACGGCACCTTATTTACAATATGCCTACAGCCGGGTACGCAGCATTTTGCGCAAGGCGGCGGTGGCAGACAATTTTTCAGCCACTATCCAGATTGGTGCTGAGCAGGAAAAACAGCTGGCAGTAAAACTGTTACGTTTTGAAGAAACCTTGCAGTTGGTGATGAAAGATGCCCAACCTAATTTGCTGTGTAATTACCTGTACGAACTGGCCAGCTTGTATATGAGCTTTTATGAAGCCTGTCCTATATTAAAAGACGGCATTGAACCAGATGTTCGTGATAGCCGTTTAATGCTCAGTATTTTATCCTCGCAGATGCTCAAACAAGGCCTGGACTTGCTCGGTATTGAGGTAATGGAGCGCATGTAATGAAGATTGACGATATTCGCCGCAGCTACATTAAAGACAAATTGGATCTGGATAAGCTTAATGCCGATCCAGTCGTGCAGTTTGAGGCCTGGTTAAAAGATGCTATAGCGGCAGAGTTACCGGATCCGACAGCGATGTGCGTGGCGAGTGTCGATAGTGAAGGCCAGCCGTCACAGCGGCTGGTATTACTAAAAGATGTCAATCAGCAGGGCTTTACCTTTTACACCAACCTTGGTAGCCGTAAGGCAACAGAGCTGAGTGCTAACCCCAAAGTCTGCCTGCATTTTCCGTGGCACCCACTAGAGCGGCAGGTGATTGTCTACGGTACGGCCGAGCGGGTACCGAGCAGTCAGGTAGTGAAATACTTTTTATCGCGGCCGAAAGAAAGCCAGCTGGCCGCCTGGGCCTCAGAACAAAGTCGGCCGGTCTCTACCCGTCAGGCGCTGCTACAAAAATTTGCGGAAATAAAACATAAGTTTGAGCAGGGTGAAGTGCCTTTACCATCATTTTGGGGCGGATTTTTAGTTCGGCCACACAAAATTGAATTTTGGCAGGGCGGTGAGCACCGGCTGCATGACCGCTTCATGTATTCCCTAAAACAGGATAATACTTGGCAAATAGAGCGGCTATGTCCCTGAGTGCTGATGCCGCAGCTGATATTAGTCATCTACGACCTGGTTGTTTTAAGTTGTTCGATAGTCATTGCCACCTTGATTTACCTGACCTGGCTGCCGGGCATGCGCTGCACTGGCAACAAGCACAAGCGGTTGGGGTGGCTGAGTTACTGATCCCTGCGGTCGAGCAGGCCGCCTGGCAAAATCTACTTGAAATGCATGCGTTACAACCCGCCTGGCATATTGCACTGGGTATTCACCCCTGGTGGGCAGAAAAACACGACCTTACTCATATAGCGCTGCTAGACCAACAGTTGAAACTGCATACTGCGGCCGTTTGCGCCATTGGCGAAATTGGCCTTGATTTTGCGTTGCCAGAAGCGACCTTTGACAAGCAACAGCAATTGTTCGACGCGCAGATTGCGGTGGCTAAGTACTATGCTAAACCGCTTATTTTGCATCATCGTAAGAGCCAGCCACAGTTGCTGGCCGCACTAAAGCCACATCAATTTAGTAAAGGGGGCATTTTGCATGCGTTTTCGGGTAGCCAACAACAAGCAAAAAAATTTTTGGATTTGGGCTTTAAGCTGGGTATAGGCGGCACTATTACTTATGACCGGGCCGAGAAAACACGCAATACCGTGAAAATGTTACCGCTCGACAGCTTTGTGTTGGAAACCGATGCACCGGCCATGCCATTGGCAGGCTTTCAGGGGACAATCAATACACCGGCACAATTGGCACGGGTGTTTAGTGTTTTTTGCCAACTACGCACTGAACCGGCTTTGCAGATTGCTGAGCAATTGTGGCAAAACACGCAGCAGGTTTTAAAACTGAGTGCTTAATGCGAGCGCCCAGGGCCTTGCCATCGTACTGACTGGCGTGACCAGCGGGTAAAACCACGCTTTAACAAAAACACTGTGATACCTGCCATCAACAGTAAACCGAGAAACTGTTGCATTAATAGCTGCCAGTCGGCATATCCTGGTAACAAGCTGGCATCGGTTTTAACGCTAATTTTTATGTAGCCAAGTAACTGCTGCTCAAGGCGGATTTCCTCCACCATTGCCAGCAAAGGCTCTGTTTGCTCGGGGTGATAAAGCAGCCGGGCACTGCTGCTATTTTGCGACCAGCTCATTCTCACGCCATTGGAATCATAAATGACTACATCATGCAAATAAGGATTGGCCGCGATATGTTGGGTAAGTTGCTCGAGCCCTTCAAGCTGATCACTGTTAATCAGATAAGCGGCAGTGTGGGATAACGCATACAGGGTTTCACGCATCAGCTGCTGGCTGTGTTGTTGTAACAAGTAATGCCCCTGCTGTTTCGCTAACACCCAGCTATGTAATACAAACCAGAGCAGGACTACGGCTAACAGTAACTGCAACAACTTAATATAACTTGATGTAGACTGAGGTATTGCGATATTGTGCTGCATATTTTGTCAGTCAATCAGTTGCTTTCACCAGTGCGACTTAGGATGCCATGGTATAAGCATTAAGTATAGGTCGAGTTGTGGCGTTTATATATCAGTGTGATCCAGCTTTAACCGCTCAGTATTCCCCCGCCCAGTTAATGGCATTAAGGCCAGTATGGTATCTGCGTTGTTACCAACAGCAACTGCAGCTCGCTTGTGATAAGCCTTTAGCTGAGCTGACTGCCCTTGTTGATGACCTCCCTGTCGTTACGCCCAGCAAGGCTAGCATTCGTTTGTTTGCCGCTATACCCGATTGGTCGCAGCTGCAGCAGCTGTTTTCAATGCTGCCCTTGCTGCACAACTGGGTAGTGGTTCGCCGCTACAAGCCGCACGCTGAATTAGCCGCGGGTTGGCTAATCGAATTACCGCAAGCACTGGATGACATTGCGCAACATCAACTCAAAACCTTGGCAGCGAGCTTTTCTGGTGAGTTAGTCTATCTGGATGCTGCCCCTAGCCTGACTGAGCCGGGTTTGCTGGTAATGGATATGGATTCTACGGCCATTCAGATTGAATGCATCGATGAAATCGCCAAATTGGCTGGTGTCGGGGAGCAAGTGACAGCAGTTACGGCTCGGGCCATGAATGGTGAGCTGGATTTTGCGCAAAGTTTAATCCAACGGGTGGCTACTCTTGCTGGGGCGCCAGAATCAGTATTACAGCAAGTGTTGTCTGCGCTGCCGTTGATGTCAGGTTTACCGCAGTTAGTTCAGCATCTGCAGGATCATCAATGGCAGGTGGCCATTGCCTCCGGTGGCTTTACTTACTTTACCGAGGCATTAAAGCAGCAACTGGCATTAACAGCGACCTTTGCTAATCAGTTGCAGATTATTGATGGCAAACTCACTGGTAAGGTGCTGGGTGAGATTGTCGATGCCAATACTAAAGCCAGTGTTGTACAGCAACTTGCCAGTCAGTATAAAATCAAGCCTGAACAAACCGTGGCTATTGGTGATGGCGCTAATGATTTACCGATGTTAGCCAAGGCAACGCTGGGGGTTGCGTTTCACGCTAAACCGAAAGTGCAGGGGGCCGCTAAGGCTGCCATCCGGCAGGGATCCTTATTGCAACTGCTTTATTTATTGGATGAGGCATGAAGCATCAGCAAACCTCTTTGTATCTCGAGCGCCACAGTTATCAATTACACTTACGTAGGCTGATGCCTATGCAAGCCTGTTTGTCGCCTGTACTTTATATTCATGGCGCCATCGAAAATGGCCGCATCTTTTACAGCCCGTCTGGAAAAGGTTTAGCCTGTTTTTTGGCCGATCAGGGCTTTGTTGGTTATTGCGCCGATCTGGCCGGTCGGGGTCTGTCAAAGCCACATGTCTCCAGTGGCTTTGATCAGAGTCAGCAACAAGCCATTTGCGATGATATCCCAGCGTTAATTGAGCATATTTACCAGTTACATCAACAGCCTGTAACCCTGATAGCTCATTCTTGGGGAGGGGTATTAGTTAGTGCCAGCTTAGCCAGACATCCTAAGTTAGTAACTAAAATTAAAGCAAAAGTGTGTTTTGGTACTAAAAGAGTGATTAGCGTGCGAAACTGGCAGCGGCGGATAAAAATTGACTGGCTCTGGCAGCAGTTTGCGCCCTGGCTGGGAAGGAGATATGGTTTTATTCCCGCTAAACGCTGGCGATTTGGTGCTGACGACGAGCCAAAACGTTTTTTAAATGATACTTTACCGTGGATTGCCGGTGCACCATTTACGGATATAACTGATGGCTTTGACTATGCCGCTGCATGCAGGCAGCTAAGCTGGCCGCCACTATGGCACTTTGCTGCGGCAGCAGATACCTTATTAGGGCATCCACATGATATACAGCAGTTTATACAAGAAACCGCACAGCAACAGGCGCGTTTTACCCTGTTACAGCATTCTGCTCAAAGCAAGCATCGCTATGATCATATCTCGATGCTGACGCATGCTGAAGCCAGAGAAGAGCATTTTCAGCATTTAGCTGACTGGTTGCGACACTTGTAACAGAAACTGTTTTTGCCGCTTTTGTTGTTCTGCCGTTAATTCAATACCAAAGCGAAGCGGTATTTCAGCAGAGATATCCAGTACTTCTCCTACTCCAGCCACGCTCCATAACTCCTCTTCCAGTGATTTAGCTTTGTGAATAGCATAAATGCTAATGTAATTAAGTTCTTTGGTGATGTAATCGGCATCAAGTCGACCAGTTCTGGATAGAAATATTTTAAATGCAAATAATAGATCCTGCTGCAAAGCCTGGCGGATAAAATCTTGTTTGTCTTGTTCGGTGTTGAATTCATAGTCGTAATGGCTGCTTAACTTGGCCGGATCGACACTGCCCGCTGACAAGCGCATATATAACTCATAGCTGTATGGGGCATCAAAGCGTTTCATGTTTTTTAGCTGGCTGGCAAATTGCAAATTCGCCGCGTTATTTTGCAACAATGGTTCCAGCTGCAGTGTATCAGCCTGGCCTTGCGGTAAACTTAATAAGCGGTGCAGTAAATTGAGCTGCAAACCACGGCCAACCACATTCACATCGTAGCGGATCCCCTTGCGATGCACATAAAAAGCAAAGCTGTTTTGCACTTTTAAGTACATGTTTCGAAGGGCTTCAGACATACCAGGATATTTTGGCGTTTCTTCCGCCAGGGTCAGTTTCGCCCTGTTACTTTGAATTAGCTGCTGAAAAAACAGCCGACCTGGATGGGATTGCTCGGTGGGCGGGACCCGCAAATTCATAATGGTTTTACTTTTGCTGACGGCCATGACTTCGTAAGGCAACTGTTGAAGCTGAAATTTATTAGTGATTTTTTGCAGATCTGGTAACGCCAGTAATACCCGCTGGCCTTTACTGAATGTCACAGCTTGTTCTGTTTCAATTTGCAGTCCGCCAGCGGAAAAATCTCTGCTAAATCCTTGAATGGAGGGCAGGTCAGCACCTTGTTCAATGCTGATACTGGTTTTATATAAATAACGTGATTCAGCCCTTAGATTAACATAGTGCACCGGTATGGCTTCGCACGGGGCGGTTATAGCTGCCCGCCTACAGGCAAACTGATTTAGCTCTCGAAGTTGCTCAGGGGCATATGTATATTGTTGATACCAAAAAGAGCTGTGTTGTTGGCTAATATCGGTCAGGCTGACAATAAACCTCAGAGTTTTGATGATCCCCTGAATGAGTGGCGGTGGTCGTGTTGCTACTTCACTTTGCTGGTGGGCGCCAGCCGGGACGGCGTAATGCTGGGTGGCATCTTGATCTGAGGTGCGCAGCAGGCATAACTGAAATACCCGAAAACTGTTTTTACCGGCACCAAAGCCAAAGAATAACTGGCGTAGTGCCAGCGATTCCTCCAGTTCAATATTGGTCGCGCTGTAAAAATATAGCTTACCTTTGGCGGCGTGGGTAAACGTGTAGAGTAAAGCCGATTTTTGCTCAGTGTCTTGTTTTAACAGCTGGTTGAGTCTTTTTGCCGTTAACAGCGCTGGCAATACAGGCTGCTGTTGTTCATCTAAAAAATAATGCCAGATGTGTTTATTGTAATCAGTGGTTAAGGCAAAACGGGCCGTAACCACTTTATCCATTAGATTGAAAAAAACAGGTAAGCAATTGATATGAGGTAAAAAAAACTGCTCATACCCCTTGGTGATGACAGCATCAGTTGCATTATCTAAATTCACTTTATAGCGGCGTTTATTGCCATGGATAAACTGTTGTAAAAAACGACTAAACTGCTGTTCTTGGTCATCGGCAAGACGTTTTAATCGCCAGTAACTGAATTTATCCTGCTGCTCAATATCAAGTAGCTGATAATCGACGCCATGCGCCAACTCCAGTGTAAACTCCTGCTCTAAACCTTTAAAGGCGATATTTATGTGCTGGCCCACTTCAGCCTCACGGCCTTTAGGGATTTTCAATTTGCAGCCTGACACTGATAAATCGCTGGTACTGGCCATAAATCGATTATTATCAAAGCGCACTTCTACATCAATGCCGAAATTCATTCGTTCTTCACGACGGCTGATATAATGGCCAAATTGGATCAGTTTAATACCATCGTTGTTATCTGCAGAGGTCTCTGGTTCGGGTTCTGAAGCGGTAGTCGTCAAAGTGTTTTTTTGTAATACGCTTTGCAGCCGCTGAGCTGTCTCTTTCCGGTGCATGACTCGAAAATTATTATCTGCGTTCATCACCTCTTCGTATACGCCAAGGGTATACTGACCAAACTGAGCGATGCCTGTTTCAAATAAACGAACTGCCTGATCATCCATATAATGAGTTTTGTCGCGGTAATTATAAGGGCGAACCTCACCATCCACGTGGCCACGCAAATCAATAAAAAAATCGCAAGGCTGCGCTAGCCTTTTTAATTCCATTTTTAACAAAAATTGTTTTGATTTTGCTAAATCGGCAGTCAGCTGTAGAAATAACGGCTCAAACTCAGCCGACTTGGTCAGCGCTTTAAGCTGGTCAATAATATGCTGATGTTCTTTTAAATCGGCTGCAGTCATAGTTTTACTAGTTTAGTGCCAAAATACTGGCAGCTTCTGGTTATAATCAAGGTTACGCTACGTGGTTATAAATTGAAAAGCAATATCTATGCCTTTCATTCAAATTGAGAAATTTTATTTATGGCAAAACAAAAAACCGGCTATGTTTGTAATGAGTGTGGTGCCGATTTTATGCGCTGGCAGGGCCAGTGCACCGAATGTGGTGCCTGGAACAGTATAACGGAAGTCAGGCTGGGTGCGATTAAACCGAAACATAGTCGTGCCGATGGTTATGCTGGTGCCACACAGGCCGCTATTATCCGTCTGGATCAGGTTGATTTGCAGGATGTACCGCGCTTTAGCTCGGGCTTCAGTGAATTTGACCGGGTATTAGGTGGTGGCATAGTGCCTGGCTCGGCAATTCTGATTGGTGGCCACCCTGGGGCGGGTAAAAGTACCTTATTGCTGCAGATGATGTGTCAGTTGGCGGCCAGTGGCGGGGCACTTTATGTCACTGGTGAGGAATCATTGCAACAGGTAGCGATGCGGGCACAACGATTGGGCTTGCCGATGGAACATTTGAATATGTTGGCTGAAACTAATGTTGAAACCATCTGTCATTTGGCACAACAGGCTCTGCCGCGCATTATGGTGATTGACTCGATACAGGTGATGCAACTGGCAGATATACAGTCAGCACCAGGCAGTGTCTCTCAGGTGCGTGAAAGTGCCGCCTTTTTAACTCGCTTTGCCAAACAGCATAATGTCGCCATTATTATGGTGGGCCATGTCACGAAAGACGGTTCTTTAGCCGGCCCTAAAGTGCTGGAGCATTGTATAGATTGCTCGGTAATGCTCGATGGTGATGCTGATGGCCGCTATCGCACCTTGCGGGGCACTAAAAACCGCTTTGGTGCGGTAAATGAGTTGGGCGTCTTTGCCATGACAGGTCAGGGCATGAAAGAAGTAAAGAATCCTTCTGCCATTTTCTTAACCCGTGGCAAAGAAGATCAGTCGGGCAGTATTGTGATGGTGCTATGGGAAGGGACCAGGCCCTTGCTGGTTGAAATTCAGGGCTTAGTCGATTATTCGCCGCTAAATAACCCGCGACGGGTCACCCTAGGCATGGAGCAAAACCGGATTTCTATGCTTTTGGCAGTAATGCATCGTCATGCCGGTATTCAGATGGCCGATCAGGATGTATTTGTAAACGTAGTGGGAGGCGTAAAAGTTAACGAAACCAGTGCCGACTTAGCCACCTTACTGGCATTGGTATCAAGCTTTCGAGATAAACCCTTACCAAATGATTTAGTGGTATTCGGCGAAGTAGGCTTGGCAGGCGAAATACGGCCGGTGCCCAGTGGTCAGGAGCGTTTAAAAGAGGCGGCTAAGCATGGCTTTAAACGCGCTATCGTGCCAAAAGCTAATGCACCTAAACAAGCGATAGCAGGGATGGAAGTGATAGGGGTAACTAAGCTGTCTGAAGCACTGGAAGCGATTTAAAAAGCACTAAGCTCCACAAGGGAGCTTAGTGCTAAAAGTATTATTAACGAGGTTTAGAAGCGTTGGTTGTCAGGGAAGTTTAATTTTAGTACCTGATAACTGTCGTCACGAAGTTTGGTCAGACCCAGTTGGCCATAACTCTCTACCATCACTTCTAACGCTTGTTCTACCAGTGGTGAATCACGGAAGTACTCAACCACATATTTACCGCGATTAGCTGCCGCTAAATAGGCACCACGACGTAAGTAATAGTCTGCGACCAGCAGCTCATGCCGGGCCAGGGTATCTTTAATTTCGACCATGCGTCTTTTAGCGGTATCACTGTATTTACTGTCAGGGTAGTTGGTAACTAAAATTTTGAAATCCTCAAAAGCCTGACGGGTACTGCTGAGATCGCGGTCGGCACGGTCTACCCCAAAAAATTCCTGAAAGGTATTTTCGTCCGTTTTCAGGTTACTCATACCACGCATGTAGTAAACATAATCCAAATCTGGCTGATTGGGATTTAAGCGGATAAAACGGTCAATGCTGGCTAATGCCTGTGGCACATTTCCGGACTGGTAATAGGCAAAGATCAGATCTAACTGCACCTGACGGGCTACAGGGCCGAAAGGATGACGACTTTCTACTTCGCGTAGCAATTCAATAGCACGATTATAAAGCCCAGAGTCCAGTACATCCTTTGCTTGTTGGTACATCACCTGAGCACTTTGTGTACTGGCTTGAGGCGGCTCTTTCGGTTTGCCAGCACAAGCGCTTAACACGGCTGCACACAGAATTATCAGTATAATATTTGCTTTCATCTAAAAATCCGTTACTACTTAAGCTAAATGGCTGTCTAGTCTTGAGTAAAATCGTTAAAATACATGTTATCGCAATTTTACCCCAGACTGGTTGGGGTTGCACACAGGATAACTGCTTCCGTCATGACAAAACAGATAAAACTTTCACAAATTGTACCTGACCATCTTTTTGGTAAGCGCTTAGATCAGGTTTTAGCCGAAATGTTCCCTGATTATTCACGCTCACGCATAAAAGATTGGATTCTGGCCGATGCTGTGCAAGTCAATCAGCAACTGGCCAATACGCCGCGCCAAAAAATGCTTGGCGGCGAGCAGGTTGATATACTCGCCGACACGCCGGAAGATCAGCGTTTTGAAGCAGAAGCTATAGATCTGAATATTGTTTATGAAGATGAGCATATTTTAGTGATCAATAACCCCGCCGGTTTAGTGGTTCATCCGGGCGCGGGTAATGCCGATGGCACCTTATTAAATGCGTTACTGCACCATTGCCCTGGTATTGCTGAAGTACCAAGGGCTGGCATAGTGCACCGGCTGGATAAAGATACTACTGGGCTGATGGTAATTGCCAAAACCATACCAGCGCAAACACACTTAGTGGATGCCATGCAAGCCCGTGAAATTACCCGTGAGTACGAAGCGGTCTGTTATGGCGCCATGACCGGTGGCGGTTTAATTAATGAGCCTATTGGCCGGCATTTAACCAAAAGAACCCAGATGGCGGTAAGCCCAGGTGGTAAACCTGCGGTAACCCATTACCGGGTTATGGAAAAATACCGAGCCCATACCCGGCTGCGTTTGCGTTTAGAAACTGGCCGTACACACCAAATCCGTGTTCATATGACCTTTATCAACCATTCGCTGGTGGGCGATCCTGTGTACGGCGGCCGGCCAAGACCACCGCGTAAAGCGGAAGAAAGCTTGATGGTATTAATGCGCAATTTTAAGCGTCAGGCGCTGCATGCCATTATGCTGCGCTTGGCTCACCCTATTACCAGTGAAATTCTTGAGTGGCATGCCCCCTTGCCGGATGACATGGTGCAATTGAATGCCGCGCTGCGTGCCGACACGCAGCAACATGGTTTGGATTATGTCTGAATGCGCTTATGCCTGAATTGATTATCCCAAACTGGCCTGATCTGCCGGGAATTAGCGCTGTTAGTTCCTGCCGGCTTGGTGGTGTATCAGAGGGGCTGCATGAGTCGCTTAACTTAGGCGATCATGTAGGTGATGATAAAGACGCGGTGTGGCAAAACCGGCAGCGTTTTGCGCAATTAGCACAAATGCCCGCAGCGCCGGTTTGGCTTAATCAGGTACATGGCACTCAGGTACTTTGCCTGTCACCCCAGACAGCATTCCCTCCATCAGGAACGGTCACTGCCGATGCTGCTTATAGCAATATGGCCGGGCGAGTGTGTACGGTCATGACCGCGGATTGCCTGCCGCTGTTAGTCCGTAGTGAGGCAGCTGATGAAGTGGCGGCGATTCATGCGGGTTGGCGTGGTTTGTTAGCCGGTGTCATTGAGCAAACGTTGCAGTGTTTTAGCGCTAAACCTCAGCAATTACAGGTATGGCTGGGACCCGCCATTGGGCCGAGCGCTTTTGCCGTGGGGTCTGAAGTACAGCAGGCCTTTGTTGCGCGTGCCGCTGTTAATCACAGTGCTTTTACTTTGGATGCACAAGGGCAGTGGCGGGCAGATTTATATCAACTGGCACGGCTGGTCCTGATGCAAGCTGGTGTCGAGCAGGTATATGGTGGGGACTACTGTACCTATACCGATAATAAGCGTTTTTTTTCCTACCGTCGTGATGGCCAGACCGGGCGTATGGCCTCTGCCATCTGGATTAGCTGATCTAAGTCAAATTTTTGACGTTTTCCTGCTTGAAATTGCAGCAAAGCCGCCCAATCTTAGAGTACATCAGCTTGTGCTTGTAGGAGAGCCCCATGCGACTAGACAAATTTACCAGTAAATTTCAGGAAGCCATTGCCGACGCGCAATCTTTAGCGCTGGGCCGTGATCAGCAATATATCGAGCCAGTGCATTTAATGTACGCCTTATTAAATCAGGAAGGCGGCACGGTACGGGAACTGTTAAATAAGCTGGCCATCAACTTTAATGAGCTGCGCTCTAAAGTCAGCCATGCGATTGAACGTTTACCCAAAGTTGAAGGCGATGCCGCCAATTTACAGTTGTCTGCGGCGTCGGCACAGTTATTACAACAATGCGATAAATTAGCTCAAAAGCGCAAAGATCAGTTTATTTCCAGCGAGCTGCTGGTATTAGCGGCTACTGAAGATAAATCTGAATTAGGCAATATTTTGCGTTTGCTTGGCATTAGCAAAGATAAAGTCAGTGCGGCCATTGAGCAGCTGCGGGCCGGTCAAAAAGTGGATGATGCCAATGCTGAGGATACCCGTCAGGCATTGACTAAATACACCATTGATTTAACTGCCAGAGCAGAAGCCGGCAAGTTAGATCCGGTGATTGGCCGTGATGAAGAAATCCGCCGCTGTATTCAGGTGCTGCAACGCCGTACTAAAAATAACCCGGTATTGATTGGTGAGCCTGGTGTTGGTAAAACTGCCATTGTCGAAGGGCTGGCGCTGCGTATCATTAACAAAGAAGTACCCGAAGGCTTGAAAGATAAGCGGGTATTGTCATTGGATATGGGCTCACTGCTGGCGGGTGCCAAATACCGCGGAGAGTTTGAAGAGCGCTTAAAAGCGGTGTTAAACGAACTGGCCAAAGAAGAAGGCCAGGTTATTTTATTTATTGATGAAATTCATACCATGGTGGGTGCAGGTAAAGCTGATGGCGCTATGGATGCCGGCAATATGTTAAAACCGGCGCTGGCCCGGGGTGAGCTCCATTGTTTGGGCGCCACCACTTTGGATGAATATCGCAAATATATCGAAAAAGATGCGGCATTAGAGCGGCGTTTTCAAAAAGTATTAGTTGAAGAGCCAAGTGTCGAAGACACCATTGCTATCTTACGTGGTTTAAAAGAACGCTATGAATTGCATCATGCGGTCGAAATTACTGATCCGGCGATAGTGGCGGCGGCAACCTTGTCTCATCGTTATGTTAGTGATCGACAATTACCGGACAAGGCTATTGATTTAATAGACGAAGCGGCGTCAAGTATCCGTATGCAAATGGATTCTAAGCCAGAAGAGCTGGATAGGTTAGAGCGTCGAATTATTCAGTTAAAGCTGGAAGATAATGCGCTGGCCAAAGAGTCTGATGAGGCCAGCAAAAAGCGGCGTGATAGTATTTTGGAGCAAATCCAAGAGCTGGAAATCCGCTACAACGAATTAGATGAGGTATGGGAGTCTGAAAAGGCGGCCTTGCAAGGTACCCAAAATATCAAAGCAGAATTAGAGCAGGCCCGGCTGGATTTAGAAGTGGCGCGCCGTGCCAGCGATTTGCAACGGATGTCAGAGTTGCAATATGGCCGCATACCAGAGCTGGAAAAGCGCCTTGATTTAGCCAGTCAGGCTGAGATGCAGGAGATGACACTGCTGCGCCATAAAGTCACAGAGCACGAGATTGCGGATGTGTTATCCAAATCAACCGGTATTCCGGTCAGTAAAATGCTCGAGGGTGAGCGCGATAAACTGCTAAGAATGGAGCAGGCCTTGCATGAAAAGGTCGTTGGGCAGCATGAAGCTGTCACCGCTGTGGCGCATGCTATTCGTCGCTCACGCGCAGGATTGTCAGATCCTAATAAACCTATTGGCTCTTTTTTGTTTTTGGGGCCAACAGGCGTAGGTAAAACCGAGTTAACCAAGTCGCTGGCAAACTTTTTATTTGACAGCCCCGATGCGATGGTACGCATTGATATGTCTGAGTTTATGGAAAAACATGCTGTGTCGCGTTTAGTGGGAGCGCCGCCGGGCTATGTCGGTTATGAAGAGGGGGGCTATCTGACCGAAGCGGTGCGGCGTAAACCTTATTCGGTTATTCTGTTGGATGAAGTTGAAAAAGCTCATCCGGATGTATTCAATATTTTATTACAGGTATTGGATGACGGACGACTGACCGATGGTCAGGGTAGAACTGTCGACTTTAAAAATTGTGTCATCATCATGACTTCAAATTTAGGCTCTGATTTGATTCAGGAGCATTACCGGGAGTTTGAGTATTTGCAAATGAAAGACATGTTGATGGAGGTGCTGGCAAAACAATTCCGGCCGGAGTTTTTAAACCGATTAGATGAAACCGTGGTGTTTCACCCGTTGGATACCAAGCAAATTCGCAAAATTGCCGGTATTCAGTTAGCACGTTTAACTGAACGTTTGGCGCAGCGTGATTACCAACTGCAGGTCAGTGAAGCGGCAATGGATAAACTGGCCGCGGTGGGGTTTGATCCCTTATTTGGTGCCAGACCATTAAAGCGGGCTATTCAGCACTATCTGGAAAACCCGTTGGCGCAAGTGCTGCTGCAAGGCACTATAGTGCCAGGTAGCCAGCTGAATATTGACCACGATGGTCAGCATTTTACTATTAATGGACTGCGCTAATCCGCCTGATGGCAATAGCGTTCCACTTGCGCCAGAGTCAAGGTTAATTGCTGCTGGCGCTCTTCTTCACTCAGCATCCGCAACAGCGATTGCTCAGTGGGTTTGACATAAAGCGTATTCGGGCCTTCTAGAAGGTCTTTGCGCTCTATTGCTTGCTGACAGAGTAGCGCTAACCGCTCATTAGCGGAGCGTATACTCTGTAAGGAGGCTGCTTTATTTGCTTTTGGGGGAGTTATACGAATAAGCTGGTAATCAGTAGCGTAGGGTTCTTGCTGGCTATAATGGGTGATGCCATTGCTGTCCTGCCAACGATAAATGCTTTGGGTTGCTGCGGGGCTTGCTGTGATGATAGCACCTAAAACAAGATAACTTAACCAAATACAACCTGCTGTTAAGTATCTTTGCATATCATAACTAAACGGCAATGTGCTTACTTTTGCCATAGTCCTATCCATGTTAAGGTATGTCCCTTATAATCAGTGTAATTCTTTTTTCAGAAGTTGCTTATGACAGACTTAAAAAATTCCGCTCAGGGCCCGCGCAAGGGTATATTTTTGTTGCCAAACCTGCTGACTACCGCAGGGTTGTTTTCAGGCTTCTTTGCCATAGTATCCTCAATGAATGGGAAGTTTGAGGCGGCTGCTGTAGCCATCTTTGTGGCGATGATTTTTGATGGTCTCGATGGTCGGGTGGCGCGCCTTACTAATACCCAAAGTGAGTTCGGTGCCCAGTACGACAGTATGTCTGATATGTTGTCCTTTGGTGTAGCCCCTGCGTTGGTGGCTTATAACTGGGGGCTGGCCGATTTAGGCAAGTTTGGCTGGTTGGCGGCTTTTGTGTTTGTCGCATGTGCCGCACTGCGGCTGGCGCGTTTTAACGCTAACCTTAGTGTTACCGATGGCCGGTTTTTTCAGGGCTTAGCCAGTCCGGCCGCCGCTGCTATCATTGCCGGTATGGTATGGACCGGCTCTGTTTATCAGGTCGATGGTGATAATCTGGGTTATCTGGTGGGTATATTGACCATTGTGACGGGTTTACTGATGGTCAGTAACTTCCGCTATAACTCCTTTAAAGATCTGAACTGGCGCGATCGAGTGTCATTTTTGGCTATCTTGCGTGTTGTGTTGGTGTTTGTTGTCATTGCTGCCCGCCCGGCAGAAATGTTATTTGGTATATTCTTTATCTACGCTTGTTCAGGCCCGGTGACCACTATCCGCAGTGTTAGAAAACTAAAACTGGAACATGTGGTGGGCGATGCCACTGAGGCAGATTTTGCTGATGATTTAGCAGACGAGCCATCAACTGCAGCTGAGGTTATCAACGACGATGGCGTCACGACTGCCGAAAAGCCAGAAGTGTCAGCTGAAGAGAACCGTGCAGATAACAAACCGTCTTGATGCTTGAAGCATCACTATAAGTAAAAAAGCCGGTTTTTACCGGTTTTTTTTAATCGGCAAAACTTTTGTTCAGGCTGCGCAATGGCAAGTTTAGCCTGAGCTAGTGGATAAAATCCGGCTACTCGTCTCAAAAAGGGATTGTTGATTCGTTTTTTGCACGTTAAATTATGCCACCGACTTGTGTTTTTAAGCTCAGCCCCAATCTGTATCGGCATAAACAGCTAAAAAGGAATCTCCTTGACTGATCATCTACAGCAACGTCTGGCCCAGCTAAGTGCTGCAGGGCAGCTTAAAAGTATTCGGGGTATCAGGCGAGGTATTGAGCGTGAAACACTCAGAGTCAATGCCGATGGCTCACTGGCGCAAACACCGCACCCTAAGGCATTAGGGGCGGCCTTAACTCACCCGTGGATCACCACGGATTTTTCCGAATCGCTGCTGGAGTTTATTACGCCGGCTACTGACAACATTGATACTACACTGGCGCAACTGGCTGATATTCATCGCTTTACGATGCAGCATTTGGGAGCTGAGCAACTCTGGCCTGCCAGCATGCCTTGCTATATTGCCGATCAGCAGCAGATCCCTTTAGCGCAATATGGCAGTTCAAATGTCGGCCGGATGAAAACCCTGTACCGGCAAGGTTTAAAACGGCGATATGGCAGTATGATGCAGGCCATCAGCGGTGTGCATTTTAATTTTTCCTTGCCAGACAGTTTTTGGCAAGCCTATCAGCCGTTGCTGCAGGATAAACGCCCTAAACAGGATTTTATTTCAGCGCAATATTTGGCGCTTATTCGCAATTACAAACGCTATGCCTGGCTTATTGTATATTTATTTGGTGCTTCACCGGCGATGTGCCGTTCTTTTATGGAGGGGCGTAGTAGCCGTTATGATTTTCAGGTGTTGGGTAAAGGCTCTTGTTATTTACCTTATGCTACCTCGCTTCGCATGAGTGATTTAGGCTATACCAACAGTGCCCAATCTAGTTTATCGATTACTTATAATAGCTTACCTGAGTATATTCAGGCGCTGCATGCCGCTGTAAGCCAACCTTCCGCTGAGTACGCCAATATAGGGGTGAAAACAGCCGAGGGTTATCAGCAGTTAAATGGCAATGTGTTGCAAATAGAAAACGAATTTTATTCCACCATCAGGCCCAAGCGGACTACCCTAAGTGGTGAACGGCCAACCTGCGCGCTAATGAAGCGGGGGGTTGAATACATCGAAGTGCGGGCATTAGATGTGAACCCGTTTAGCAGCATTGGTATTAGTGCAGAGCAGATGTATTTTCTGGATGTATTTTTGCTTTACTGTTTGTTACAAGACAGCCCTGAGCTGAATGCCGGGCAGCAAACGCAAACCGAAGTTAACTTAAAAAAAGTGGTGACTGATGGTCGCAGGCAAAATCTGGAGCTGCTGCAAGATGGTCAGCCACGGCTAATGCTTGATTGGGCTGAGCAGTTATTTGCTGAAATGATGCCCATAGCCAGTTGGCTGGATGCGGCCTATGAAACCGATAAGTATCAGGCTGCCATCAAGCAATTTTACCTGTGCTTGCTTGACCCGGCGCAAACTTATTCCGGGCGGCTGCTGGGGCAATTACTGGCCACTCAGCAAGACAATGGCCCTTTTATGCTGCGCTTATCAAAGCAATATCGTGAGCAATTACTGACAGAACCTTACCAATATTATTCTGCTGAGCAATTTATTGACGCTTCAGCGCAATCGCTGTTGCAGCAAGACGAGATAGAAGCCGCAGATAGTCTGAGCTTTGAGCAATATATTGCTGATTATTTTGCTGAGGTGCCGGTTTGTGAGCAGTAAAAAAACGGCTAGCGTTAGCTAGCCGTAAAGGAGAGTCCAAGGAAAACAAAATCTTGGTTGAATCCATTCCTGCTGTTAGAATCGATTAAATGAGAAAAGTTCCATACATAAAAAAAACCGGGCAATGGCTGTTGGCACTGATACTGGGTGTTAGCCTTGTCAGTTGCAGCACCGCGCCGCCGCAAGATGTGAGCAATATCTGCGAAATTTTTAAAGAACACCGTTCCTGGTACAAAGCCGCCGCCGCCACCCGTGATAAATGGGGGGTGCCCATTGCTATTCCGATGAGTTTTATGTATCAGGAAAGCAGTTTCCGCCATAACGCTAAGCCTCCAATGCGTTATTTCCTCGGTATTATCCCTTATGGCCGCGCCAGCTCTGCCCGTGGTTATTCGCAAGCGAAAACACCTACCTGGGATGACTATGTGAAAGATACCGGTCGGCGCTTTGCTAATCGTGGCAATTTTGCTGATGCCATGGATTTTATTGGCTGGTATATTGACAAAACGCATCAGGTGAACAAGATTGCCAAAACCGATGCTTACAACCTTTATCTTAACTACCATGAAGGGTGGGGCGGCTATCGGCGTGGCACGCATCGTAACAAAGCCTGGCTTATTTCCACCGCCAGACGGGTAGATGACAGAGCTAAAATGTATAGCAGTCAGTTACCCGCCTGTGAAAAGCAGTTACAACGCGGTTGGTTTATGCGCCTGATCCTGGGGTAAGCCTGGTAGGGCTGACATCATCACTGGGGTAGCAGCCTAACACTTTAATAAAGCGCGTGATTTTATGTAGTTCTTCCAGTGCCCGGGTCATCGCATAATCATGCACATTGGCTAATACATCGATATAAAACATTTCTTCCCAGGGGTTACCCGGTATTGGCCGAGATTCCAGCTTGCCCATGCTGATACCATGCTGCTTTAATACTAAGAGTGCATCTACCAGCGCACCAGGTTGCTGGCCGGTGTACATGATAAAGGTGGTTTTCGCCGGCAGCGCTTTGTCCACGGCGACACTTTTACGGGCAACCACAATAAAGCGGCTGACGTTATCTTTTTGGTTGGCCAGATCCCGGGTCAGAACCTCCAACCCATACAATTTACCGCCGTCTTCGCCGCCAATGGCGATCCTGGTCGGATCCTGCGCACTGGCAACTTTGGCAAAAGCGGCCGAAGAGCTGTCGCAATAATCAATTTTCACCTCGGACAAGCCCAGTAAAAATTGGCTGCATTGTGCAATCACCTGCGGATGAGCAGATACCTGACGTACCTGAGTTAAATCTGTACCGGGTATGCCCAATAAGCAATGATCGATAGGATGGGTCAGTTCACCAACAATAGACAGGCGGGTATGTTGCAGTAAGTCATAAACTTCATTAATCGAGCCTGAGGAGGTGTTTTCAATTGGTAACAGCGCAAAATCGGCATGGCCGCTTTCTACTGAACGCACTATGTCGTTAAAGCTGTCACAGCCCAGTTCAATGATACGCTCTGCCCGGCGTGTAAAATATTTTTGTGTTGCCCAATAGCTGTAAGAACCTTTGCCCCCCAAAAATGCCACACGAACAGCAGGTTCACTGGCACCGTTTAACTCAGCCTGAATTTTGGCTTGTTGTTGCAGCACTGAATCTTCAATAATCACATGGTACAGCCGCGTGATGTATTGCGCATCCAGTGCCAGCGGCTTACCTTTATCAATCAGAGATAACAACAATTGCTGTTCACGTTGTTGATCGCGGATCGGTTTATTTTGTGCCTGTTTAGCTTCAGCGACGGCCAGCGCCAGTTGCCGGCGCTTTGCCAGTAAGCTCAGCAATTGTTGATCAGTGTCACTGATCGCATTACGAATGTCATCAAGTTGCATAGTCTGTTCTCTGCATGTCAGGTAAAGGCATTTCGGCAAAAAAAAACCTCCCGCGAGGGGAGGCTTTTGCTGTTGGTGCACGCACGCTCAGCTACCTCCCATTCAGGGTGGTAAAGCTAAAAAAGCACACGGTGCGATTTTGTCTATTCATACCTGTACCTTAATCCGTCTGGATGGCTAAAGTCAAGGGGCCGGCACTAATCTTAGTTGATATTTTTTTGGGCCGGGTAAAAAGGGCAAGGGTACCTCATTTAACCAGTAAGCATGATCAGCCCGATAAAAAGGTGACAATGGGTGGCCAGATTGCCCGGCAGGGATGGTTAACATGCCAAGTTGCTCATGGCCAGGAGCAACCACCATACGTTGTGATTGGCCAAAACTGCTATGTTGTACTCTGGGCATATGGCTATCACCAGCCAGCGCTTGCTCAGGCATATTCAACCACCCACCCAGTACAGGCACTGCCTGACTGAGCGGATGGCGGATTTTTGCCTGATTAAGCTGCGCATACTGAGGCATGTCATCGCTGTCGGCTTTGATGTTGGTTAATTGCTTTAATCTGCTCAAGGAATTCACGATGGCCGCATCTAATAATTCTTCATAACTGTTAAAGCCTTCTGGCAAGGTATCGCTGCGTCGTTGTTGCAGTATGGCCCACATTGGGGTTTCCATTGAATACTTTAAATCGCCACTGCGACTGCCATACTGCTCCAGATACGCCGACAATGGCGCAAATTGCAAGCGCAGTAATTCTTGTCTGAATGCCCGCACCAGCGGATATCCCACCGCATCCGGGCTCGCGGCGTCGCTGCTTTGCAGTAAGTGTTGTCGGTAAGTGCTTAGTGCCATAGCGCTGACTTTGTCGTCAGTCAGATGATCCAATAGCAGTTGTTGCCAACGCGCCAAAAATAGCGCCCTGTGATCTAACATGATTTGATGCAGACCTTGTTCATCCCACTGCGGCTGGGCAAAGAGTGCATCGCGGATTTGTTGTGCTCTGGCCCCTAAATCATAACCGCCATTGCCCAGATGTTGATACTCTTCACCACCCACCACTTTGGCATTGGCAGTCCAAAGCCTGCCCGATGGCGGATTAACTAATTGCGGGTGGTCGACTCTGGTAATAGGGCGCTGCCATTGTGGCTCGGCCAACGTCCAATGCTGCGGGCTGTCCCAGGGATTAGCCTGACGCTCAGGTATCACACCCATAATGGTCCAGCCAATATTACCCTGGCTATCGGCTACAAGGAGGTTTTGTGCCGGTATACCTGTGTCGGGAGCCAAGGCCAGGGCATCATTAACACTGTATATCTGCTCTAACTTTAACAGCTTGAAATTAACTGCGTAAGGCTGATAAGCCACCCAGCGCAGTGCATATAGCTTGCCATCTGCAAAGCTGACGGTAGGCCCCCAGTGGGTTTCGACTAGTTGCAGGCTGTGATCGGGCGCATTTTTTACCTTGATACTTTGATAATGATATTGCAGAGGTTGCCAGCCTTGCTCTGTCATGTATTGCTTACCATCAGCAGAGAGTTCAAGTTGAATTAAATCATGCCAGTCAGCGGTACTGTTGGTAAAACCCCATGCCAGCTGGCCATTTGAGCCTACCACTATTGCCGGTGTACCCGCCAGGCTTAAGCCGGTAATTTGTTGCCATTGCCCGCTATCGCGCCAATTGAGCTGGGCTTTATACCAAATGCCCGGCACCCGTTGGCTCAGATGCATATCATTCGCCACTATAGCCGCACCATGGGGGCTTAAGCTGCCTGCTACCGCAAAATTATTGCTGCCTAAATCTACCGCATCTACCGGATCGCAATCTTCGCAGTCGCCATTCAGCCGCAGTTGCTTAGGGTAAGCTGACAGTGGCATGGGCAATGCGTCCAGCTGGCTGTTATCAATGGCAGCTTGCCAGTCGCTGCTATGTTGTTGTAAAAACGCAAACCACTCCGGGGTTACCGCGTTTTGCAGCAGGCCCATGGCATAGTCGTCCCTTCCTGCCTTGCCTTGTAAATCCAGATACATACTAAACAAAACTAGTATCGAGTCTGTTTCCTGCCAGGGCTGTGGTGTTTGTCGTAGCAGGCTATATTCAAAAGGAACAAGTCGTAGGCTGTCTAAACCATCGTTTACGCCGCGGGCATAAGCACTGAGTATGGCCAGCTCAGAGGTCGGCATCTGCTCAAGTAACAGTTCGGCGCGTTGTCTGAATCTGTGCTGTCGCCGCTCGATATCTGTTGATAAAGCGAGCTGGCCAAACAGCTCCGCCAGTTCGCCTGCAGCATTACGCCGACTTAAATCCATTTGAAAAAAACGCTCTTGCGCATGACCAAAGCCTAAACCATAAGCTGCATCGGCCCTGTCGGCAGCGCGTACTGTAAGATAGCCAAGCTGATCGCGCTCCAGCGTCACCGGATTAGCAACGGCGGCAGCGATTTCACCCTGATATTGGGGTAAGCTGAGTCGCAGCATGCCATATATAAATGCACATACCAGCAGTGCCAAGCCAAACAATGTCAGCAGCAGAGTATTGATTATTTTCATTTTTAGTTGCCGATGATATAAAATCAAAAGGTTAGCATAAGATAAGGAAAGCTCAATGCCTGAAAAAATCAGAGTATGGGACAGCGCTGTAAGGTTTTTCCACTGGAGTCAACTACTGTTGCTGGTAGCGTTGTGGTACACCGGCTCAGAAGGCTATATCGCCATTCATCAATTATTAGCCTACAGTTTAGCGGCCATTATTATCTGCCGGCTGCTGTGGGGGGTTATCGGCAGTCAAACTGCCAGGTTTCGCCACTTTGCCGCCTCACCTGTTAAAGCTATCACCTATATACGCCGGCCTTACCCGGTAGTGGGGCATAATCCGGCGTCATCCTATATGATTTTTACCTTGTTGATACTGGTAATCTTACAGTTACTCTCAGGTCTGGCGACCTTTGACAACAGTTATATGAGTGACGGCCCGCTGGTGGCTTACCTTAATAGTGACTGGGTTAAACTGGCATCAGATTTTCACACATTAAATATTGATATCATTATAGGGTTGAGTGTGATTCATGCCGGTTTTGCGCTGTGGCACAGTTTCAGGCATGACAATGTGCTGGCGACGATACTTACCGGAAGAGGCAGCTTCGATGCGCCGGAACCAGGATTTAAGCCCGCGTGGATTTATTTTGTGCTGTTGGGGCTGCTATTAATAGTGTTGTGGTTTTGGCAGGGCAAAACCTTGTTTGCCCTGATGTAAACCAAGCTGATTAACAGGCTGACTTAAAAAATAGTCAGCCTGGTTAGTTTTTGTAGTTATCGTGGCAGGCTTTGCAGTTACGCGCATAATTGCCGAAAGCCCGTCTGATAGCTGCTTGCTCACCACTGTCGGCTGCGACTTTAAGGGCCGCTGCGTCGGCAGCCAGTTTTTCACCGAGTTCAGTAAAATCAGCCATGTTTTGCCACACCGCGGCTTTGGCATCACCACCGCCTTGTTCCGTACCTGCTACCTTAAAGGCTTCCCATGGCAAAGTAGACACCAGTGCCAGCGCATCAGCGCGGCGCTTAATACGGGCGTCGTCCCATTCAATATTGCCTTGCACCATATCGCGAATATCCAGCATATTATGACGAATTAGCTGAAAGCTGGCTTGGCGGTACTTAACGGCTTCAGCCGCATCGGTGAAGGCGGTGCTGGCGGTTGCCAGACCACTTAAGCTAAGCAGCAGGGTTGAGATTAGGGCTTTTTTCATATTGTTGATTCTCATTTGTTGGAATAGCGTGCAATAATGGTAATGTAGTTAATCATAAATGTTTAGTGAATTACACAAGCATAGACCCTTAGCTGGCTAGGGTTAACCACTGATATTAGCAGGATGTCTGATTGAATGATGCAACTTATTCTACACCAACAGGGATGAACTCACTGGGCCTTAAGTTTTCAGTGGTGGTGTTTTTAGCGATGTTTATTGCTGGAAGCTTAGTAGCTTATGTTGCGCTTTGGCTGCAACAAAGCGTGCAATTGTCACAACAACATCAAGCCATTGAACGTACCACCCAAAACTATGTGCAGCATTTTGATTCTTTTCTACAACAAAAAGAACTGGCGGCCATTGCAGCTAATCAGGTGGTGAGCCGGGCGCTGCAGAACGGTGTGACTTCAGCTTCAGCCAATCTACCGCGGTCAGCCGATGGTAGTGTGCGCCAGCATGATGATTTTTCTGCGGCCTTTATTCCAGCCAGCAACTACAACAGGCGTACTGCGGCATTAATGCAAAATACCGCGGCTTTATGGCAGCATTTGTCCCCCCTAATGTTGCAGCATGACTTTTTTAATTTCTATTTTATTTCAACTGACCAATTTGTTCGCACGACACCTGCGGATTGGGCGCTGGCGCTTACTGCAGATTTTAATGTCGATGCTTTACCTTCGTTCAAACTGGCTGGCCCGGAACGAAATCCTGTCAGATTACCCAAATGGACGCCAGTTTACTATGATGAACTTTGGCAACGTTGGCTGGTAACGCTGGTAGTGCCGGTGTACGTCAACAATGAGTTTATTGGTATCACCGGCAGCGACTTTGAACTGGGTAAGCTATTGGCCACTACCTTTAATGCGCATGACTGGAGCCCACATAATCGCCTTGTGGTTTTTGATCAGGAAGGACAAATATTACAGTTGCCTTCTAGGCGAAATGCTCCGCCTGCCAGACAGGATGCAGCACAAAGTCAGCCATATGGTGCCTTAGCAATACAGCAATATGCAAAACAACTGGCTAACACACCGAGGCAACAGCAAGATCAGCTGGCACAGCCGGATGACTTTCTGGTGTCGGCATTACCTATTCCAAAATTAAAATGGTATGGCTTGGTCTATACCGAAAAAAGCCAGGTATTGGATGGCTTAAGCCAATTCCGATCTAAATTGATTAGCTTCTATCTGGTGATGGCCATTTTAATTGCGGTGTTGCTGCAAGTGTTCAGTTATCAGTTTTTTTTGAAACGAATTAACCGGCTGGCAGGGGCTGTGCACAGACTCAGTCGTGGGGATATTGCGCCTGTTCCACTGGATGATAATAAAGATGAAATTGGTATGCTCAATCGCGCTTTTACCGGGATGTCACGTGAAATTGCCGATCTGGTAACAGGATTAAATGCCAAAATCTCTGAAAAAGAGCAGGCTGAGCGATCTGCGCGCAAGCTAAGCAAGGCGGTGTCATTTTCCAGCTCGGGAATAGTTATAACCGATCAGTATTTGCAAATTGAATACCTTAACCCCTTTATACTTGACATGATTGCGGGCGATGAGCAAAGTTTAGTATCAACACTACTGATTAATTTATTTGCTGAAGAAATGCAGCAAGTAGGCACTAATATTGTACAAACGCTAAACGAGAGACAGCATTGGCGGGGTGATATGTTGTTGCAACATCAGCAACAAAGCCAGCATCAGATTTGGGTGTCTTTGGCCATAGCACCGATTCGGGATGACAAAGGCACTGTAACGAATTATGTGTGCGCCATGCAGGATATTTCCTTTATCAAGCAAAGCCAGAAACAAATGGAACAACTGGCGTATTACGATGTGTTAACAGGCTTGGCTAATCGTAGTTATTTTCGTGATCAACTGCGTAAATCCATCGCCATGTCGCACCGCGGATATTATAACTTTGCGCTGCTGTACTTCGACTTAGATGAGTTTAAACGGATAAATGATACCTTAGGTCATGATGCCGGTGACGAGCTATTAAAAGAAGTTGCCCGGCGTTTAACTTCTCGATTACGTGAAGAAGATACCATAGCCCGGCTCGGTGGCGATGAGTTTGCCGTGATTTTAAGTGGCATTAAAGATCGCCATCAGGCGTCACAAATTGCCCAGAATTTACAACAGGCCTTTCATGCACCAGTGAAATTAGGTACCCATGATGTCTCTATAAGTGCCAGCATTGGTATTACGGTAGCGCCGGAAGATGCATCAGAAGAAGAACTATTGTTAAAACACGCCGACTTAGCCATGTACGAAGCTAAAGCCCGCGGCAAAAACACCTTTCATTTTTTCAGTCAGGATTTAAATGATGCGGCTAACGAACGGCTGCAAATTGAAAACTTGCTGCGGGAGGCGATAAGAGAGCAGCAGTTCTTATTGTACTATCAACCTAAGCTGGATATTCGCAGCAATACCATTATTGGCTATGAAACGCTGATCCGTTGGCTCAGGCCCGATAATACGCTTATTCCGCCGCAGCGCTTTATCCCTGTGGCAGAAAGTACCGGTTTAATCGTGCAAATCGGTGAATGGATTATTCTGGAAGCCTGTCGCTTTTTGGCGCGGCAACATAGCCGTGGTTATGCGGTGACACTAGCGATTAATTTATCGGTCAGACAATTTACCGATCAGGATTTACCGAAAACCGTGGATCGTATTGTCAAGCGAACAGGGGTCGATCCGGCGTTTTTAATCTTCGAAATCACCGAAAGTATGTTGATGGGAGACACCGATGCGGCTGTTAACCAGTTAAATCAGTTAAAACGCCTCGGCGTCACTTTATCTATTGACGACTTTGGTACAGGCTATTCATCGTTAAGTTATTTAAAACGTTTCCCAGTGGATGAACTGAAAATTGATCGTTCTTTTGTTAAAGATATACCGGATGATCAAAATGACATGGATATTGTCGCCGCTATTATCGCCATGGCTCAAAAAATGAACATGCGTGTTGTAGCCGAAGGGGTAGAAACCGCAGCCCAACTGGAGTTTTTAAAGAAAAACGCTTGTGACCAGGTGCAAGGCTATTACTTCAGTATGCCCCTGGCCGAGCAAGAATTAAGCCGGTTAAACTTTACTATTAATACCTAATACAACCAGGAATCATTTATGATGTTAGCTCGCCTGTCGATGCTCAGCGCGGCACTGCTTAGTGCTGTCAGCGTTTATAGTGTGGCGGATCAAACCACACCACAGCTTGGGATCCGTGACAAAACCCCTAATTTGCTAGCCCTGACCAATGCCACTGTTACCACCGAACCCGGCAGCCAGTTAACTGGCGCCACTATTTTAATCCGGGACGGTAAAATTGAAGCGGTAAACCTTAATAGCACTGTGCCTGCCGGTTATCAGCAACTGGATTTAAGCGGCCATTATGTGTATGCCGGCTTTATTGATGCCTATTCAGATTATGGCATCCCCATGGTCAGTGCCCCTGCTACTAGTAATAACCGACCTCAATACGAGAATGAACGGGTCGGCGGCAATGCCAGTAATGATGCCATTCATGCGCAGCAGCGTTGGGTTAGCCACTTTAAGCCTGATGCCAAAGCCGCAACTGAGCTGACAAAGCTGGGTTTTACCACAGTGCAAACTGGCCGTCAGGATGGTATTTTTGCCGGCACCTCGTTGGTCACATCGCTTGGTCAGGGAATTGCTAACGAGCTGGTATTAAAAGCGGATAGCGCCCAGTTTATGTCTTTTTCAAAAGGCAGTTCGCGCCAGAGTTACCCGTCATCATTAATGGGTAGTATGGCGCTTATCCGGCAAACCTTGTCAGATGCCAATTGGTATCAAAGTGCCAGTGGCATCAGCAATGCCACCATTAACGGCCAACCAGTCGAATTTAACGCAGCGCTGGCGGCACTAAATGGCCTTAATCGTCAGGGCATACTCTTTGATACCACGGATGAACGCTCTTTATTGCGCGCCCATCACTTGCTGTCAGAGTTTGAGCTAAACAATGTCATTTTACTGGGCTCGGGTTATGAGTATGCCCGGCTGGAGCAAATAAAAGCCACTGGCAGGCCAATATTGCTGCCGCTTAATTTCCCGGCGGCACCTGGCGTGCAATTAGCCGAACAACAACTGGATGTCAGCCTGGCCGATTTACGGCATTGGGAGCGGGCACCGGCTAACCCGGCTGCATTAGCCGCGCAGGGCGTAAAGTTTGCACTAACCAGCCACGGTTTAGAGAAAAAATCGAACTTTTTACCTAATTTACGCAAGGCCGTTCAGCATGGCTTGAGCACTGAGCAAGCGTTAGCGGCATTAACCACAGTACCGGCGGAGTTACTAGGTTTGTTAGCAATGCTGGGCAAGGTAGCGCCGGGTTATCAGGCCGATTTAGTGATTAGCCGTGGCGATCTTTTTGCCGATGGTGAAATTGTTGCCACCTGGTTGCGTGGTAAGCCAGAGCAGTTTTCGCCCATAGCGCATGCCCGCTTTGCCGGCAGCTATGCCCTGCCGTTTAATGAGTTAACCCTAAAGGTAGTTCTGCAAGGGGCTGATGAAAAACTTAAGGGGGAAGTGCAACTGGCAGATAAAAAAATCAGCCTGAAACATGTCAGTGCCACGAACCAGCAATTACAGTTTAGCTTGCCGTTAAAAGAGTTAACCGAACAAGTGGCTGTTGCTCAGTTTAGCGGTGTGCTGCGTGACAATACCTTAACGGGTCACTGGATATTCGCCAGTGGTGAGCAGCAAGCACTCAGTGTACAGCGTCAGCAGACTGATGAGGCTGAGAAACCGAAGAAATCGCCGCAAGCGCCGGTTTTGGTGTCTAAGCTGACCTATCCAAACCGGGCATTTGGTCTGGCGCAGCAACCAAAGCAGCAAGACGTGCATATTAAAAACGCCACTATCTGGACCGCATCTGATGCTGGTGTGCTGTACAACACCGATATGCTGGTACGCAACGGTAATATTACCCAGTTGGGACAAAATCTCAGTACGCCACGGGGTGCCACTGTGATTGATGCCACTGGATTACACCTGACACCGGGCATTATTGATGAGCATTCACACATTGCTACCGAGCAGGGAGTCAACGAGGGCAGCCATGCCAATACGGCAGAGGTTCGTTTAGGTGATGTAGTAAACCCGGATGATATTAATATTTACCGTGGTTTAGCTGGCGGTGTTACCACAGTGCAATTGCTGCACGGCAGTGCTAACCCTATTGGCGGACAGGCACAAATTCTCAGTTTACGCTGGGGTAGTGATGCTAAGGGGATGAAATTTAAACAGGCCCCGCCCAGCATTAAGTTTGCTTTGGGTGAAAACGTTAAACAATCGAACTGGGGCGCGCAATTTAGCAGCCGTTACCCGCAAACCCGCATTGGTGTGGAAAGCTTTATTCGTGATAATTTTCAGGCCGCCAAAGAGTATCAGGCGGCCTGGCAGGCCTATAACCGGCTGTCACGGCGTGAGCAAGGCCGCACTTTAGCTCCCCGGCGTGATTATCAGCTGGATACGCTGGTCGAGATCCTTGAAGGCAAGCGGCATATCCATACCCATTCGTATGTTGCCTCTGAAATTTTGATGCTGATTGCGCTGGCCGATGAAATGGGCTTTAAGGTAAATACCTTTACCCATATTCTGGAAGGTTATAAGGTGGCCTCAGAAATGAAAGCCCATGGTGCATCGGTCTCGACCTTTGCCGACTGGTGGGGTTTTAAAATGGAAGTGAATGACGCTATTCCGACCAATACCTGCTTGATGCATGAGCAAGGCTTAGTGGTGGGGGTTAACTCAGATGATCCGGGCTTATTACGCCGGTTAAATCAGGAAGCGGCTAAATCCGCTATGTATTGCGGTATGGATGAGCATGAAGCACTGAAGATGGTGACCCTTAACCCGGCAAAACAGCTGAAAATTGACGATAAAGTCGGCAGCATAGTCGTGGGTAAACAAGCCGATTTTGTGCTGTGGGATGCGCATCCGTTATCGGTATATAGCATGGTGCAGCAAACCTGGATTGCCGGTGCCCGTTACTTTGATCGTGCTGCAGATTTACAAGCGCGTGAGCAACAGCAACAAGAACGCTTACAGCTTATTCAGCAGGTGCTGACTGCGGGCGACGCTGCCCGGCAGGGCAACAGCAACGGCTATAAGCAAGATGAGCCCATCTGGCACTGTGAAGATCATCATGACTGGTTACAACTGCGTTTTGGCGCCGGTAATCTTTTACATGATCATGGCGCGCTTTAAGGAGTAGCACGATGTTTAATTTAAAAGTAGTTACCTCGCTATGCTGTGCCTTTTTCAGCGCACTAACGCTGGCGGTAAACCCGGTTCCCGGTGAGCGGCAGCAGCAACCGCTATTATTAAAAAATGCCACTGTGCACAGTGTCAGTAGCCCGCCGCGGCAACAGGATGTGTTGCTGGTGGCCGGTAAAATTGCTGCCATCGGCAATAATTTAACCTTGCCTGAAGGCACCGAGCAGCTGGATCTAAGCGGAAAGCATCTGTATCCGGGATTAATTGCCCTGATTAACCAATTAGGGTTAATAGAAGTTGAAGCGGTGCGGGCCACTCGTGATGATCGCGAAATCAGCAGCACCAATCCTGATTTAAAGGTGGAAGTCGCCTTTAATGCCGACTCAGTGGTGATCCCGACGATCCGCTCTAATGGCTTTAGCCATAGCTTAATTTATCCGGATGGCGCTATGTTGACTGGTCGCTCTGCCCTGATGCATTTAGATGGCTGGAATTGGCAGGATGCCACAGTGCGCTCGGGCGTTGGCTTACATGTTAACTGGCCCAATATGGCGATTCGTTCGGGCTGGTGGGTAAGGGATAGTGAGGAAAAGCAGCGCGAGCAGCAGCAAAAGCAATTAACCGAGTTAAAGCAACTGTTTGAACAGGGCCATCGTTATTATCTGGCGGAGCAGGCAGGGCTGAACCGGGGTAAAGATGCACGCTGGCATGCGATGCAGGATTTTTATGCTGGTAAACTGCCACTGTTTGTGCATGCCGATGATCCTCGGCAAATCCGTCAGGCCATGTTGTTAGCTGAGCAATATCAAAGCCGGCTGGTGATTGTAGGTGGCCGTGACAGCTGGCGGCTGGCACCAGAGCTGGCAGCTGCCAAGGTAGATGTGGTGTATACCGCGCCTTATGGTTTACCGACCCGTGCCGATGAAGCCTATGATCAGGCCTTTCAGGCGCCAGCCATGTTACGCGCTGCCGGTGTACGAGTAGCGTTGTCACTGGATGGTTTCTGGGATACCCGTAATCTGGTGTTTGCCGCTGGTCACGTTACCCGCTATGGCTTAAGTAGCACAGATGCGCTGCGCAGCCTGACTTTGGATGCAGCCGCGATTGCTGGGGTAGATGACCAGCTTGGCAGTATAGAAGTGGGTAAAAGCGCCAGTTTAGTGGTGTCTGATGGCGATATTTTTGATTATTTAGGCCACAAGGTTGAACATATGTGGATAGATGGCCGTAAAGTCGATTTAGATAACAGGCACAAACAGCTGCATCGTCGCTACGAGCAGCGTTATCTGCAGCAATAAGCAGTTTACCTTTTAACTTGTATAGGTATTTTATGTTTTAAAGCCAGTGCCTCTTTAATATGCACTGGCTTTTTATTTAACAGGATGATGTATGCGTTTACCCTTTTTTAGTGGCGTCTTGCTACTGTCCTTTTTAACCGGTTGTGCGCTGACAGAGGTACAGCCGAAAGTCACTGCTGCAGCTAATCCGGCCTTGATCGAAGGTCACTTACGTTTTTTAGCTGACGATGCGCTGGAAGGCCGTGATACCGGTAGCCGTGGCCATGAAATCGCCTCGCTGTATATCGCCACTCAGCTGCAGGCTTTGGGGTTAGAGGGAGCTGGTGATGATGGCAGTTTTTATCAACGGGTACCGCTTCGTAAAGCACGGTTATTACCTAACGCTGCCAAACTGAGTTTGCACCACAATGGTAAGATTAGCGAGTTGTCTTACCCGCAGCAGTTTTTCAGTGGCCCCACTATGTGGGCTAGCGAGCAGGCGGTCACGGCCCCTCTGGTGTTTGTGGGTTACGGTCTGGTGTCATCTGAGTTTAATTTAGATGACTATGCCGGGCTTGAGGTTGCCGGAAAAATAGTGGTGATGTTAGCCGGTTTACCCACGTTTTTACCCAGTGAAGAGCGTGCCTACCTTGGCAGCATTAAAACCGAGCTGGCAGCAGAGCGCGGTGCTGTAGGTATCCTTACCGTGCACACGCCGCAGCAAGAAGCGTTTCGGCCTTATGCTAACAGTCTGTTGTATTTAAATACACCATCTATGACCTGGTTAGATAAAGAGCAGCAACCAGGTCGTGGCTTTGCCGGTTTGCAGGGTGGGGCTTATCTGCATCATGAGGCGGCAGCTCAGTTTTTTGTTGATGCGCCAAGCAGTTTAGCCGACATTTTTGCGCAATTGGAGCGCGATGAAATCCCAACAGGTTTTGCTTTGAAGCAGCAAGCCAGCCTCAGCAGCCGAAGCCAGCATGACAGCTTATCCAGCCCCAATGTGATTGCCGTGCTGCCGGGTGCTGATCCCGTGCTTAAACACGAATATGTGGTGATTACCGCCCATTCTGATCATATCGGCCTGAGTAACGATTTACGTACCAGCGATAACATTAATAATGGCGCAATGGATAACGCCGCAGGGGTGGCCCTTTTGCTGGAAACGGCCCGTTTATTTGCCGGTTTAGAGCAAAGGCCAAAGCGCTCTATTATGTTTTTAGTGGTAACGGGGGAAGAAAAGGGCTTATTAGGCGCAGATTATTTTGCCAGAAACCCCACCCGACCTATTGAATCCTTGGTGGCCAATGTCAATCTGGATATGCCGGTATTGCTATACCCCTTTGCTGATTTGATTGCCTTTGGCGCCAATCATTCTACCTTAGGTGAGGTGGTCGCGCGCGCTGCAGGCAAGCATGGTATTGCCTTAAGCCCGGATCCGATGCCCGAACAAGCCATTTTCACCCGCTCTGATCACTATCGTTTAGTACAGCAGGGGGTACCAGCGGTCTTTTTGATGACGGGTTTTCAGTCTAAAGATCCGGCGCAGGATGGCGGTAAAATCTGGGGCAGTTTTTTTGCAAAGCATTATCACAAACCATCGGATGATATTGCCAGTTTAGAAAAAGAGTATGGTCCTATCCGTTATGATGCCGGTGCTGTGTTTACCGATATCAATTTTCAAATTGCACTTGATGTCGCCAATACACCACAGCGACCGCTGTGGAAAGCCGACAGTTTTTTCCAGAAAGTCTTTGGTAAAGACTACAACAGCCAGCGTTAAGTTGTGCGTTGAGGCATAAAAAGCAGGCAGCCGCTTAACCGCCTGCCTGCTTTACTTTAAAGCCGCTTTGTTGCAGTAATTCGCTTATAAGCTCGCGTTTATCGGCTTGTATTTCAATGATGCCGTCTTTGACAGTGCCGCCACAGGCGGCTTTCTTTTTAAGTTGAGCGCAAAGCGCCGTTAAACTGGCATGCGACTGGGCGATGCCACTAATCGTCAGCACGGTTTTACCGCCCCGGCCTTTGCTTTCCCGTTTAATGCGCACAACACCATCGGGGTAGGCCACGCCTGCAGCTTTATCGGCTTTTGCTGTGCTGATACTGCCGCCATCGGTAGAATACACCAGCTGAGTATGGTCGGGCTTATCGCTGCTTGGCTTGACGTGACTGCTTTGAGCGTCGGCATTCGGATTAAGCTGCTGCTGCCAGTCGGCCAGCGAAATTTTTTTAGTCATAGCGGATTTAACGGCTTAACAAATAAGGTAGCTAGCTTAAAGGCTGACGCTGACGCTGGCAACAATAGAGTTGGTTTTGGTTGGCGAGTTCTGCTAAACTAGCCGCATTTTTAGGTATCTGGATGTCTATAATGCCTGAGCAAGATGTCAGCGAACACGCTTTTTCTCATGTTATAACACAATATCTGTCGCAAAGCGGTCTAGCACAGCACTATAGAGATATTGCGCCCATGGTCAGTCGCGAATTAGCCTTATTACAACAAGCGCTGACTGGCGCTGCTGCGGTGACGGTTAACTGGCAATATCGGGTGCCGGAGCTGGGGGAGGGCGGCGCCTGCTCTTTGTTTGGCGTGCTTGACCCAGAGCCTTATGACTTGCGGCCCATTCTGGGCGGTGACAGCGCCGAGACGCAAGCTGCGTTGCAGCAGCTGCAGGTGGTTACCCAATATTACCAGCAGCGCTCAGGCCTGGATTGGTTTGGTATTTATCAGGCGCGACCCAATACCACAGGGCAAGATGTGCTGGTTAAGCTGGCTTATTATGGCGCGCCGTCCCGGGCTGAGTTTCCGCTCAATGCCGATTTTGCTCAAATCAGTAATAACAGCAGTGTCGGCTTAAGCGGTAAAGCGCGGGTTATTAACGATGTTAGTGCTTACTTAGCACAAGGTGGCGAATATTACACCTGCGATCCTAAGGTGCAAGCGGAAGCGTGTTTGCCTCTGTTAACGCAATCAGGCAAAATAGTTGGCATTATTGACGCAGAAGATTTTCGCAAAAACGTTTTTACCGCCGACGCCATGGCGCTGTTGGTGGCTGTGTGTGTTACGCTGCCGGCGTTGTTGCCCGTTGTGGCAGCTAGGCCTTAATATTTTAATCAGCAAATAATCAGGTAGAACATGATGTTTTCTCAGTTAAAGCCCGTTGCCACTGATCCGATTTTAGGCCTGATGGCCGAATATAAAGCCGATACTAACCCGGCTAAAGTTGATCTGGGTGTCGGCGTTTACAAAGATGAGCAAGGGCACACGGCAGTCCTTAAATGTGTAAAAGAGGCGGAAGCACTGCGCTTAAAGCAGGAAGACAGCAAAACCTACATCGGCATGGCCGGAGATTTGGGCTTTAATAGCCATATTGAAAAGCTGGCCTTTGGTAACAGTCATCAGGTGTTACTGGCAAACCGGGTGACCAGCGCTCATACACCGGGCGGTACCGGTGCTTTGCGAGTGGCTGCAGAATTTATTAAACGGGCAAACCCTAATGCTACCATTTGGGTGACGACGCCGACATGGGCAAACCATATTTCGCTGTTTCAAGCCGCGGGCTTAACGGTTAAAGAATATGCCTATTATGACTATGACACTAAAGGCCTGAAAACCGAGCAAATGTTTGCAGACTTGGCTCAGGTGCCAGCGGGTGATGTGGTGCTGGTACATGCCTGCTGCCATAACCCCAGTGGTATGGATTTAACTTTTGAGCAATGGCAGCGTTTTGCCGCGCTCGCTGTTGAGCGTGGCTTTACGCCTTTAGTGGATATGGCGTATCAGGGCTTTGGTAGTGGTTTGGATGAAGACGCCGCTGGCTTACGCCATGTAGCGGATACTGTGCCAGAAATGATTTTATGCAGCTCATGCTCAAAAAACTTTGGTTTGTACCGTGAGCGGATTGGTGCGGTGAGCATTGTATCGGCAGACAGCCGCATAAGTGAAATTTGCCGGGTTAATCTGTTAAGCGTGGTGCGCAGTATTTATTCTATGCCACCGGCGCATGGCGCTATTATTGTTGGCCATATTCTGGATAGCCAGGAGCTTACTGCGTTGTGGCATCAGGAGCTGGCAGAAATGCGTAACCGCATTAACAGCTACCGTCAGTTGATTATTGATAAACTGGCCGCAGAAGGCGTGCAGCAAGATTTCAGCTTTATTACTAAACAACACGGTATGTTTAGTTTTCTGGGTATTTCTAAAGAGCAAATTGCCCGCTTAAAGCAAGAGTTCAGTATTTATATGGTAGGTTCAAGCCGCGTCAGCATTGCCGGCCTTAACCACAGTAATATTGATTACTTTGCCAAAGCCGTTGCCACAGTGCTTAAAGGCTAAGCAATAAAAAGATATAAAAAAAAACCATTTTTACAGAAGATGTTGTTGTCTGCACCCATTAGCGGTAATTCTTTACCCGCTTGTGGCCATGTTACTGCTAAGGTCATTATTCTTCCTCAGTTTTTTTCGGCTCGCTGACTATCACTGTAACAGTAGCTTGTTCTTGTTGAAGCTCGGCGCTAGCTGCGCTGCTTTGCAGCTTAAAGCGCTCAGTTAATTGGTTCACCGTTTGCTGCATGCTGTGCTGAGCTTGTTGTTTAATGTTCTGGCTGATTTCGCTTAGCTGTCTGGCTGCTAACTCGCTGATCGTGTCTTGCACACTGCTGGCGTTGGCATTAGTGCAAAGTACCAGGCTAAACACACTGATAAGGCTGATGTTGGTTACTGTGTTCATGCTAATGTTCTCTCGTTTAGGTTAAGGTTGTTCGCTATTGCGACATGACAACCTAATATTACAAGAGCTGTGCCAGCTTGATATTTTCAACTAAGCTTATGAAATTAATAGCTATATTATTTTTAATAAGCCCTTGTTTAGGCAGTGGGTAAAACGAGGGAAACCACTTTTTAGTGAAGAACGCTACTTTTTAGTTAAATCTCTGGGCGGCGGGTTTTGCAACCGGCCGCGCAGGAGTGGGGCTTCGCAGAGTGCTTGGTGGTAAGAGACGTTGCGTAATTTTTAGATGATCTATTTGATCAGCTGCTTTGCGTTATTCAGGTAGCGTTGCCCTTCGCTTTTCACCTTGTCAAAATCCATATGCTCTGAGCCGACATGCACTTCTTCCAATACCAGCTGTAAAGCAGCGGTTTCGGCATGAATTTTTTGTAAGGCATTTTCCAGGGTATAGGTTAACTGATGTATTTCAACCATGCGCTCTGGCGTGAGCTCAGCAGCGAGTAACGAGGCAAGCTTGGCATTGTATTGCTGAAAGTTTGCTACGGCTTGCTGCAGCGTATCAGCCGGTTTTCCTTTGAAATGATCAGGCCGCTCTGCTAAGGCCGTGCTGCTAAAACCCAGGCTGAGTAGCGTTATACTGATCGCCAAAGCCAGTGGGCGAATGCTGATGTTTTTCAGCTGGGGTGTTGGCATAAGTTATCTCCTAATTGATAATAGTTATCATTATGATGGCATAAGTAATGCCATAGGCAACCGCTTAATCCGCTTTTTGCATTAAATAGCGGACCAGCGCCTGGTAACGCTCAATATTATTGGTATCCTGATGGTGCAGTATCAAATACTGACCATTTACTACAATAGCCGGCACACCGCCAATCTGGTTTTGCTCCATTTCTGTATTTGCTTCAAGCATGCGTGCTATTACTTGCTCACTGTTATTGGCCAGCTCAAAGAACTGCTCTAGATCGACATTATGTTGTTGTAAAAACTGCTGCAGCTCTAACGGGCCTGGTTGACCCTGTGCAATGTATATCTCAAACAATGGATCGGTAACTGCTTCGTGCCCCATTTGTTGCAGCGTAAAAAAAATGCGGGCGTCAAGCTGCCAGTTTGGCGCGACAGCTGCGTGTTTTCTGACCAATTGCAGTTGCGGGTTTTGCGCCATTATTTGATGTAAAACCGGTTCAAACTGCTGGCAATGGCCACAGCCAAACCAGAAGTATTGTACTAAAAAGGGCTTGGCAGCGGCATGGCTTGCTATATTGCTCACCCGCCGGTAATGCAGGTTTTCTTTAAAAGACGGTACTTGTTCCGTCTGTTGTACACCAGGCTGTTGCGTTATGTCAGGCGCGGGCTTACCACAGCTGCTTAACGTTAAACCCAAAGCGACAACCAGGGCGCAGATAACAGGCAGTTTGCTCAGCTTGCTCATAAAAATTCCGTTAGTAAGTGGTGTAGTAAAAACGCCTGCGATGAGCAGGCGTTATCCGTTAGATTTTTTTGTACTTGATGCGATGTGGCTCTACCGCCGCGGCACCATAAGTGGCTTTTAACCAGCTTTCATAATCTGAATAGTTACCTTCAAAGAAGTTAACCTGACCTTCATCACGATAATCGAGAATATGGGTCGCGATGCGGTCGAGGAACCAGCGGTCATGCGATATCACCATGGCACAACCTGGGAAATCTAAAATGGCATTTTCCAGCGCCCGCAGGGTTTCTACGTCTAAATCGTTGGTCGGTTCATCCAGTAACAGCATATTACCACCGGCTTTTAACAGCGCCGCTAAATGCACCCGGTTACGCTCCCCCCCAGATAATTCGCCAATAAACTTTTGCTGATCATTGCCTTTAAAGTTAAAGCGACCGACATAAGCCCGGCTTGGGATCTGAAAATTACCAATTTGCAACATATCCTGGCCGTTAGAAATTTCCTGCCAGACGGTATTTTTCGGGTTCATGCTATCGCGGAACTGATCAACACTGGCCACCTGCACAGTATCACCGACACTAATGTCACCTGAGTCGGCTTGCTCACTACCAGTGATCATTTTGAATAATGTCGACTTACCAGCACCGTTGGGACCGATGATGCCAACAATGGCGCCCTTGGGCACACTAAAGCTTAAATCGTCAATTAACAGCCGATCGCCAAAGGATTTACGCAGATGCGAGACTTCCAGTACCTTATCGCCCAGACGCGGTCCTGGTGGAATAAACAGCTCGTTAGTTTCATTACGCTTTTGAAATTCCTGGCTTTGCAGCTCTTCAAAGCGAGCCATCCGCGCCTTACTTTTTGCATGTCGGCCTTTAGGATTAGTGCGTACCCACTCCAATTCTTGTTTTATCGAGCGTTGACGGGCATTCTCGGTTTTCTCTTCCTGTTGTAAGCGGGCGTCTTTTTGCTCCAGCCAGGAAGAGTAGTTGCCCTCCCACGGAATACCATAGCCACGGTCGAGTTCTAGTATCCAGCCTGCTACGTTATCCAGGAAATACCTGTCGTGGGTAATGGCTACCACAGTACCAGGATAATCATGTAAAAAGCGCTCTAACCAGGCTACAGATTCAGCATCTAAGTGGTTGGTTGGCTCATCCAGTAACAGCATATCGGGCCGCTCCAGCAACAAGCGGCAAATAGCTACCCGGCGGCGCTCACCACCAGATAAGTGTTCAATTTTGGCATCCCAAGCTGGTAAGCGCAGTGCATCTGCCGCTCGCTCCAGGGTATTATCGAGGTTATGACCATCTTTGGCCTGAATTAGCGCTTCAAGCTCTCCTTGTTCACGAGCTAGCGCGTCAAAGTCAGCATTTTCATCAGCATAAGCAGCGTACACTTCGTCTAGGCGCGTTAAGGCACCTTTAACATCGGATACCGCTTCTTCAACAATTTCCCGCACTGTTTTATTAGTATCCAGTACAGGCTCTTGTGGCAGGTAGCCAATTTTGGTGCCGGCTAAAGGGCGTGCTTCGCCTTCAAATTCTTTGTCGACGCCGGCCATAATGCGCAGCAGTGTAGATTTACCTGAACCGTTTAAACCCAGAACACCAATTTTGGCACCAGGGAAAAACGATAAAGAAATGTCTTTTAAAATGGTTCTTTTTGGCGGGACGACTTTCGACACCCGGTACATAGAGTAAATATATTGCGCCATAATCTATTTCACCCAGAGTTAGCAGCTTATTTTTGCATGGTAACTAATTGTACGTGATTTTTTGCTGGCAGGGAAAGGTGCAATATCATTGGCTTTTTACCCCCTAATTCTGTTCTAATAGCACTTAGTAGACTTTTAAAAATAGCAGGCATCCCATGGCAGAGTTTGAACACGATCCTAGTTACCAGAAATTTATTGAAGAAGCCAAGACCAATGGTGTGGTCTGGACCCTGGCCGATGGTGAAGATTTATTAGTAGTAGAGTCTGTCGAGTTTGAAGAAACCGATGTTATGCCATTTTGGTCGAGCAAAGCCGCGGCGCAAGCCCATTGCTCAGACGAATGGGCGGGCTATCAGCCTGAAGCCATCCCGCTGGATGTCTTTTGCGATGGCTGGTTAAAAGAAATGTATGACGATGGCGTATTGATTGGCACTAACTGGGATGAGTCCCTCAATGGCCCGGAAGTTGAGCCTCGTGAGCTACTGGAGTCATTAGCCCGGGTGCAGTAATAGACTGCGTCTGGTGTTGAAGGCTCAAGCCCGGCAGATGCTGGGCTTTTGTTTTATGGACGTGATAAAATAGTAATATTCTGGGCTGATGCCTAAACTGTTGTCAGAGTTTGTACGTAAGAGGCTTATTACAGCCAAGTTGGAAGCTATTATGTTATCTGAAGAAGCGATACTGGTCCGCAGTGCCCTGGATGCACAGGGCCTTGAAACGCCCATGTTAGACAACGGCCTGAGCCGAGACAAAAAATACCAGAAAATCAGCCAGCTAATGACAGAGGTAGTCAGCACCCTGGGCTTAGATTTAACTGATGACAGCTTAAAAGAAACTCCACACCGAATCGCTAAAATGTATGTGGATGAAGTATTTAGTGGCTTGGATTATAAAAACTTTCCAAAAATCGCCGTTATTGAAAACAAGATGCAGGTACAGGAAATGGTAAAAGTTAAAGATATTAGCTTTACCAGTACCTGTGAGCACCATTTTGTCACTATAGACGGCAGCGCTACTGTGGCCTACATCCCGCAAGGACGTATTATTGGTTTATCAAAGATAAATCGCATAGTGCGGTTTTTCGCACAGCGACCGCAAGTACAGGAGCGGCTTACTCAGCAGATACTGGTGGCAATGCAAAGCCTGTTGCAAACTCAGGATGTGGCGGTAACGATGGAAGCAGTTCATTATTGCGTGAAATCACGTGGTGTGATGGATGTTAACTCGAAAACCCAAACCACCGCCTTGGGCGGCTGTTTTAAAGATGACGGCCGCACTCGCGCCGAATTTTTAGCCCGCTATTAAGCTTCATGACTACCCTTACTGCGGGTTGTTAGTATTGCCTTGTTCAGTTAAATGCTGGCGGATAAACGCCAGCGAATCTTCTGCATTTAACGGCCGGCTGTAATGATAGCCCTGCATTTCATCACAACCCAATTGGTGCAAGAGTTGCTGGTGCGCTGCAGTTTCAACGCCCTCGGCAATGGTTCTAAGTCTCAGGCTTTGTGCCATACTAATGATGGCCATCACGATGGCTTTATCACCGCTATCCGTGAGTAAGTCCCGCACAAACGACTGGTCGATTTTAAGTTTATTAATCGCAAATCGTTTCAAATAACTGAGCGAGGAGTAGCCGGTGCCAAAATCGTCTATCGCGATATGCAGGCCGCTGTTACTCAGTTGCTGCACCAGCTCAATGGCTTTTTCTGGCTGCTCCACCATGGCACTTTCGGTGATTTCCAGCTCCACTTTGCTGGCCTCAACCTGAAAATACTCAAGGGTGTGGCTAATATAGTGCTGCAAATTGGGTTGTTTAAATTGTATCGGGGATAAATTTATTGCCATCACCAGCTTGGAATAGCCAGCCTGATGCCAGTATTTTAGCTGTCTAATAGCGCTGAGCATTACCCACTCACCAATAGCGACAATTAAACCATTTCGTTCGGCCAGCGGAATAAACTCGGCCGGTGATACAAAGCCCAGTTCAGCATTATGCCAACGTAACAACGCTTCAAAGCCCGTCAGGCTGCCGCTGTAAAGGCAGCATTGCGGCTGATAGACTAACTGCAACTCGTTACGCTCAATGGCATGGCGCAGCGCATTAGACAGTTGTAGTGTACGGTTGTGAAATTGCTGCATGTCAGCAGTAAAAAAGTTAAAGTGATTACGACCCTGCTCTTTTGCCCGGTACATGGCAATGTCGGCATGTTTGTATAGCTCATGAAAATGCTGGCCGTGTGCAGGATAAATGGCAATACCCACAGAGACCGATAATACCAGCTCGTGTCCGGCAATATAAAAAGGTTCAAGCATATTGGGTAGTAAACGCCGGGCCAGTTGCTCGGCCATTTCTTCATTTGCACCGGGCAACACCAGCACAAACTCATCACCGCCGAGGCGGCTTAAGATATCTTGCTCACGACATAATTTTTGCAGTCTGAGCGCCACCTGGATCAGTAACTCATCACCCACTTTATGGCCTAAACTTTCATTTATCTCTTTAAAGCGATCCAAATCCATAAAGAGTAACGCCAGATTTTTTTCAGCAGCCTCGGCCTCTTTAATGGCTTGCTCGGTTTTATCCAGCAATAGGCTGCGGTTAGGCAATTGCGTCAGTGGATCATAATGCGCTAAAAATTTAATTTTTGCTTCGTCAGCCTTGTACTGACTGATATCGCTGAACAAAGCAACATAATGGGTTAGTTGCTGTTGCTCATCTTTGATCTGACTAATGCTAAGCCATTCCGGGTAGGCAATACCGTCTTTGCGCCGGTTCCATACTTCGCCCTGCCAGCTGCCATTGTGATCTAATTGCTGCCACATTTTCCGGTAAAAGTTCTCGTCGTGATGGCCTGAAGACAGCACGCTTGGGTTTCTGCCTAACACCTCAGTGGCCGCATAGCCGCTGATTTTAGTAAAGGCTTGATTGACCATAACGATGTTTTTATCGGCATCGGTGATAAGCAATCCTTCAGAGCTTTGCTCGAACAACCGTGCCAGTAATTGTAATTTTAACTGTGCTTGCTTACTGGCGGTAATGTCGATATGGGTGCCCACGGTAAAGAATGTAGGTTGCTGTTGCTCATCGCGCAGTGTTCTGCCACGTGACAAAATCCAGACCCAGTGTCCTTGTTTGTGGCGCATCCGAAACTGGTTGTCGTACATACTCTCGTCAGGTTGCTTTATGTATTGCTCAAAGCTACTGATTGCCTTGATTTTATCTTCAGGATGTAACAAGTCTGTCCAGCAATTATCCAGATTATTTTGCTCGGGGTGGGCAAAATCATCCGCCTGATAGCCTAACATTAAAAAATATTCCGGGCTGCAGGTTAAAGTATTACTGTGAGCATCATATTCCCAGGCGCCAGTGTTACTGGCAGCAATAAGGGAGCGATAACGTTGCAGCTGAGTATGTAAACTGGCGGTACGCCGTCGTACCTGGCGCTCTAAATGCTGGCGGGCGTATAAAGATTGCATAAATTGCCAGCAAACGGTTGCCAATAACAAGCTGAATAGACTTGCCAATGCCAGTTGACGCCAATACATAAAAGACAAACTTTGTTGCGCTGAGCTGGATAAGTCCAGCTGCCAATTAACGTTACCCAGTTGGATAACATGTTGCGTGGCAGCATCTGGTTTAACGCTTGATTCAGTGATGAGCTCGGCTGGGAAACCGGATTTGGCCTGACGTGATAAACGATATTGAAATGATGAGGGCAATTGCGCTAGTTGATTAAAACTCTGCAGCTCTGTCAGGCGCAGGGTGACATTAACAAAGCCCCAAAATACCGGAGTATCAGTATCATTGTTGTTTATCATTATTGGGAAGCGACCTACCACGCCCAAGCCACCTTGACGCAGTTGATAAGGGCCGGTGATATTAAGTTGTTTAAGCTGAATGCTGCTGAGTGCTTCATCGCGCTGAGCCGGGTCATCCAACACGCGGTAACCAAGCAGTGCCTGGTTATCAGTAAGAGGGTATACATATTGGATAATGGCGTCTGGTGCCAGAGACACCGTAGCTATTTGCGGGTAATGTTGCAGCAGGGCACTGGCCAGCGGCGTAAATTGTTCGGTTTGGTAATCATTTGCTTTTAGCCAACCCGCGATGGCATAAGCTATCGATAAGTTACGAAGAAGGTCTTGCTGCAGGAAGTTGCCTAATTGTGCGGCTTTTTCTGTCAGCTGAGCTTGCTGTTGCTGTTGGCGTTGTGCTTTTAAATGATGTACCAGACTTAAGCTAAGTAGCAGGCTTATTACTAACACCATGGCACTCACCAGCCACAATAAAAACGGCTGTCGTAACAGGGGTTTAGGCATGGATGACCTTATGTTAAACCAGCCCGCTTAAACAGGCTGTTGCCAGCATATAACAACAGTCTAGCACATTGATTTACATTACTAAATGCTGCATAGGCGCAGTTGCGATATAAGGTGACTATGTGGCAAACCGCCAGTGAGGCTGGCGGCTTGGATGAGAAGAGGGTGTAAATGATTCAAGCTAAGTAGGTTTAGTCGTCCAGCAAATCCCAGTCATCGAGTAGGGCGCGTAATCGCTTTTGCTCCAGCAGATCATCTATACGGCGGCGCGCTTCATAGCGCTGCTTGGCTTTGGAGTCTTTTACTACGGTTTCTTTAACCAGCTCGATCTCAGGAGCTAACTCGTCCAGTTCCATTTCTACATCGGGTAATGATGACATAAGCGCAACCTCGTTATTTTTGTGCTTATTTACCTATTTCTGCGGATGAACAACAGCAAATTATTTTGTTGTTGACGATAAAAATAATCTTTCAATCACTGCCATGATATCTAGGCACTAAGGCAGTTGTTGCTCGGCCTGGCACACCAGAGGCTGAAATACTTGTTTTCGCGGTGATTGATGCGCTTTAATTAGTACCGCTTGCTCGATAAAATCGATCACCTTTTCTTGTAATCGTACTTTATTTAAGCGGTTAATACGGGCAATGCCACCCGGGCTCATCACATTCACTTCGATGAGTTTGCCGTTAATGACATCAATACCGGCAAAGAATAAGCCATCACGGGCTAATTTAGGGCCTATATGAGTGCAGAGTTTTTTCTCTTGCTCGCTAAGCTGATGCTTTACCACAGTACCACCGGCGTGCACATTTGAGCGCATGTCGTCTGCTGGTGGAATACGGCGCATAGCGCCAATGGCTTTACCATTGAGCATTAAAATGCGGATATCACCTTGCTCTGCGCCCTCGACATATTCCTGCAAAATAACGTAGTTGCCGCGCTCTTCATCGCCAATATAAAAATCCAGTAAGGAGCGGGCACTTTGCTGTGCCGATTTTTCCAGTACGATAACGCCTTTACCGCCATAGCCATTCAGCGGTTTTAAGATCATTTTATTGTTGGGGGATTCGGCCAGCATACGGCTTAAATAATCTTTGTTTTTAGACACATGGGTAATGGGAATAAATTCATTGGCCGGATCGTGCAAGGAAGCTGTGTACATTTTATTGTTGGCAATACGAATGCCATCTAAGTCATTCATAATAAATGTATCTTCGCGCACAGTGTCCAAAAAATTCAGTACTATCGGGTCTAGCGGTGGGTTAAGCCGGATAAATATGGCATCAAAAGCGGCCAGCGGCAATTTTTGCTGGTTAAATTCCGCCTGCCGGTAAAACGTCGCAATATTACTGGAGATTTTTTGCCCTTTAACAAACACTTTGCAAAACGCCTGCGCCACACTATCGCGAACTGTTAAATTGTTAGCATGGGTAATGGCCACCGAATGGCCACGGCTCACCGCCTCGTGGATCATGCGGATAGTACTGTCACCGTCAGGCATGACTTTTTGCCATGGATACATTAAAAAACAAATACGCATGTCGACCTCTGCGCGAAAAGAATTGCTGTAAGCATAAATGCCTGCAGCAAAAAGGGAAGCGGATGATATAGTAAAGATATTAAATTACGATGAAAACTTTGTGCAGTGCCAATCTGTTTATCGCCTCTTGCCGTAATCTTACAAAAATTGGAGCTTATTAATATGAAACTTTCTTTGTCACTGTCCGCCTCTTTGTTGATTGCCAGCAGCCTGTTGTTACCGGTTAATCCAGCCCAAGCCAGCCAATGTGGTGCTGTACTTGGCCACTCTATGCAGCAACTACGCACGCGTGAGAGCGTTGATTTATGCGAGCAGTTTAAAGGTAAAACGTTAATTGTGGTTAATACGGCCAGCAAGTGTGGCTTTACACCCCAGTTTGAAGCGCTGGAAGCCTTATACCAGCAATACAAAGATGATGGTTTAGTGGTGCTGGGGTTTCCATCGAATGATTTTCGCCAGGAACACAGCGATGAAGAAAAAACCGCTGAAGTATGCTACCTAACCTATGGTGTTGAATTTCCGATGTTCTCTACCAGCAGTGTCCGTGGTGATGACGCCAACCCTGTATTTAAAGCCTTAATTGCCAAAACCGGTGAGCAACCGTCGTGGAATTTTAATAAATATCTGGTAAGCAGCGATGAGCAAACCGTGCTTCATTTTGGCAGCCGTACCAGCCCCACAGATGCTAAGTTTGTTGCGGAGCTTGAAAAGCTACTGTCTGCCAGCAAAACAGCGGATGCCGTTGAGAAACGTGGTGAGTAACAGCTGAGCTATTTATTCAACTGCGGCTAGCACCTCGTTTTGGTCATCACAGAGTGTCTGAGTGAGCGCGCAAGTGCGAGCGAGTTGCTGTGATGATCCAAAGCGAGTGTCGTAGCTATAGCAGTTGAAATACACTTGAAGTCAAGATTACGTATTACTCATAGTCACTTTTCTGCTTTTTGGCTTTGCTCAAAGGCTTCATCGGCAGTGCCAGGTTTAGCTTCGGCGGCGCTGCGCGCTAGTACATCGCAGCGCTCATTTTCCGGATGGCCGGCATGGCCTTTCACCCAGTGCCATGCTACCTGATGTCGCGCGGCAGCCAGATCCAGTCTTTGCCATAAGTCCTGATTTTTTACCGGTTGTTTATGGCTGGTTTTCCAGTTATTGCGTTTCCAGCCAGCTAACCATTGGGTAATACCCAGCCTGACATATTGGCTGTCAGTGGTTAAATCGACCTGACAAGTTGATTTTAAACTTTCCAGTGCCACTATGGCTGCCAGTAACTCCATGCGGTTATTAGTGGTAAGCCGAAAACCGCCAGACAACTCTTTACGGTGCTGCTGATAGACTAAAATGGCGCCATAGCCGCCGGGTCCCGGGTTACCCAGGCAAGAGCCGTCGGTATAGATTGCAACACTTTTCTGCATAAAGCCTTTCCTCAGAGCAAAACGGCGTATAATCTACCTTAATTGCAGTAAAAAACGAAATCTATCATGGCCAAGCGACAAATTATTCTGGACACCGAAACCACCGGCATTAACCCGCGAGAAGGGCATCGTATTATTGAAATCGGCTGTGTTGAGCTGATTAACCGGCGTTTTACCGGTAATAATTTTCATGTGTATATCAACCCGGAGCGGGAAATCGAAGCAGAAGCTATCGCTGTACACGGTATTACTAACCAGCGGCTGGCAGATGAGCCCAAGTTCAGGCAGATTGCCCAGAGTTTTTTTGATTACATCCAAGGCGCAGAGCTGGTGATCCATAATGCCGCCTTCGATGTCGGCTTTATCAACCATGAATTCGCTAAACTGCAACAAGCTTTACCGCCGGTAGAGCAATATTGCTCCGTGCTCGACACCCTGAAATTAGCCCGCGATTTGCACCCTGGCCAGAAAAATAACCTCGATGCCTTGTGTCGGCGTTACGATATTAATAATAGCCATCGTACTTTGCATGGCGCTTTGCTGGATGCTGAAATTCTGGCAGATGTATATCTGCTGATGACGGGGGGCCAGGTAGCACTGGCATTGGCTGCTGAGCAGGACGCGGATGCGGGTGAGCAGCAACAACTGGCCATTATTCGCAAGGGGCCGTTAAAAGTGATTCGAGCAAACAGCGAAGAGCTCAGTGCGCATGAAAGCCGTTTGCAGCTGGTGCAAAAAAAAGGAGGCCGTTGTTTATGGCATTAATCAAGCACTGCTGTCTATGTTTGCTGTTGTTTTTCGGTAGTTGGCAACTGGCGGCCGAGCCAGAAACACAACAGCAGCAATATACTGACAGTGGCTTTACCCTGCTGCAAGACTTGCCGACTAAGAATCAAATACCGTTATTTGATAATCGTTTTCGAATTGACTCTGAGGTTGAGAGTATTACGCTGCTGTTTTTTCGACGTCAGGGTAGTGCCTCAGTTGTGCTGGTGCGGCCAGATGGCAGTAAGATTCATGCACACACCGCTTCAAAACACCAGGTACGTTGGTTCGATGCGGCAAGCTACGATCTGATAGAAATAACGGAACCCATGCCCGGCCCCTGGCAGGCCATCGGTCGTATTTTGCCCGAAAGCAGGATATTGGTGTTAACCGATATTCAATTAGATGTAGACCTGTTACCAGAGCATTTAATGGTTGGGGAAACGGTTAAGGTGACGGCAAGGTTGATGAATGGCGACCAACCCATTAATGCCCGTGATTTTCGGGATGTGCTATCGTTAGATGTGCTGTTTATCAGTACTAATAACCCTGATTATGACAATTATGGCCGCGGTGTGATCCAGGTGGCGAATTTTCGTGATGATGGTCGTGGTTTTGACGAACGTGCAAGGGACGGTATTTTTACAGGCGAATTCCGGCTTGATTTTTCCGCAGGTGAATGGTTACCAAAATATATTGTTCGCACGCCGCTTTATACCCGTGAAGTGGAGCAGGAGTCTGTGATGTTACAGCCTGCACCAATACAAACTGAAGTGATCCTTGCCAGCAATGAGCAAACCCCTCATCAATTGCGATTTAATCTTACTGAGCCCGCTGTTTTAGCAGATTCTGTACTGGTGCAGGGCCGTATACGATATCCTGATGGCACTGTGGATACTTTTGCTTTAACAGATGCAAAGGCGCCACGCGAACTGTTGTTGGACAATCGCGGCTATGGAAGCTACATACTGGAAGTGTCAGCTTATGGCTCAATGCAAAATGGCCGTGAGTTTATGCTGAATTTGCCAGAATACCGTTTTATGTTTAGTCCGCCGCCGGTGTTGGCACCTGAAATCGCAATGTTGCCGGAGCAATTGCAGGCTGAGCTGGTCCAGGAAAACGCTGCAAATGTTGAAGCGGATAAAGGTTTCCCCTGGGGTTGGGTTATCGGCATTAATTTTTTCATCCTGGCAGTGGGGGGGGGCGCCATCTGGTTGGTATTATCGGGTAAGCATTTTAGTGATCTGCTGTTTTGGCGCAAAAAGCCAGCCGCCGCGGTCAGCTCTGCCAATACCTCGAGCAGTGCTAAAGACACTTCGGGGCAGCAAAATAGCGGTAAAGCACAAAAAAACAACGATCTGGATGATATTCTCGATCTTTCGCTGCCAGATGACTAAGGAATAGCCAAAAGCGACAAAAAAGAAGTTGACGGCCTTTAGCCTTATCCGTATCATTCCCGCCGCACCAGACGATACCCAAATGAAATTGTCTGGTGCAATTAGCGCGGAGCGGTAGTTCAGTCGGTTAGAATACCGGCCTGTCACGCCGGGGGTCG
>NZ_DAINOE010000018.1:0-47500 GCF_036735525.1 Arsukibacterium sp.
CCCAATCAACTAACATTTTATTTTAACTACAGAATTTCTGGGGATACCTCAGATAAAAAGGACATCATTAAATGAAAAAAGTACTCTGTGTGGTATCTCTGGTGACGGCTTTTTCTGCTTTTGCGGCTGAGCCTCTGCAGTTAAATGTCAGTGTTTACCTGAACAACGAGCTGGTTGTAACGGACGTAATTGAAACTGAAAGCGGGCAACTACAGTCATTTACCGCAAAAGATCTACTTAGGTTTGATGTTACGCCAACCCTTAATGATGACATCGTGACCTTAACCTCATCGTTGCACAAATTTAAAGAGGGTTCATTTAATAAGTTTGCTGAACCTGTGTTACGGGTAGCACTTGATAAGCAGGCGGTCATTGAGATGGGTACCGAAGGTAAAAATATTTATAAGGTAGAAGTGACCACCAAAAAAATATAACGCGATTTGCGTTATTGTTGCAAAGCAAACCACATCTGCTCAGATGTGGTATTAACTGACAGCTTCAATACCACACTTGATTAGGCTTTGTGCTAACTGCTCACGGCTGATGCCATCGGTAATAAACACCAGCCGGCTGCGCTTATCGGCATCGGGCCAACTAGCCATAAACTCAGCCGGATGAAACAGATGCTGTACGCCATGGATCACCATAGGGCCGGGAAAGCCGGCAATATGCAGTATGCCTTTAATTCTGAGCATATTGGGTGCCATCTGCGCTACCATCATATTTAACCACTGCTCAAACTGGCTAAACGGCAGTGGCGTGTCGATGATAAAGGCATGGCTTTGAATCGGCGAAGCATGCGCTGTCGCTGAGGTCAGCGCAGATGTGTGGGGGCTCAGCAAAGCGGTTGCCGTTGTGCTGGCAGTATCGGCTGCAAAGCGGCTGCTGTTAATCCACTGTGAAAGTGGCGTATGGCTGCCTTGTGGCTCTATGTGATCCAATGCTAACAGCTGCTGTGGGTCAATGCGCCCCTGAGTCATGCCAAGTTGTTCGGCCTGCAAGTTGAGTTGGCTCAGTTGGGCCCTTAATGCTTGTTGCTGATCCGGGTTGGCCAAATCGGTTTTGGTTAGCAGCAGCAAATCGGCTACTGCCACCTGCTGCTGAGCTTCACGGTGCCGCGCCAGGGTGTTAAGGCCATTAACGGCATCCACAGTGACGATAACCCCTTGCAGCCTAAACTGACGTGCTATTTTCGGCTCGGCCATCACGGTGTGAATAATAGCAGCGGGGGCGGCCAGCCCCGTGGTCTCAATTATCACCTGCTCAAACTGGCGCACGCCATTGCGCGAAAAGCGCCAGCTAATGTCGCGTAAGGTTTTGGCTAAATCGCCCCGAATAGAACAGCAAATACAGCCACTACTCAGTTGCACTATGTTGTCTTCAGCGCTGCGGGTAACCAGCAGATGATCGAGGCTGATATCGCCCAGTTCATTAATGATCACCAGGCTTCGCGCAAAGGCAGGTTGTTGCACCAGATAATTCAGTAAGGTGGTTTTACCGCTACCCAAAAAGCCGGTTAATAAAAATAACGGTATAGATTCAGTCATGCTGCGCTACAGCTAAGAGATTTGGCGCTATGTTAATGGATTTACCGGCACTTTCCAACTGTTTAACTGCCACAGAGCTTTTGGTTGTTCATCTTTATTTAATGAAATCAGCGTCTGTTATTCATGTTGGCTTGGCATTGCGGTTAATCCACGGCCGTTAAGCTGACATCATTAAAGGTTAACAGTAAACAGTCGCCCTTCGGGCTAAGCAAAAGGTGAAGATGATGAAAGCATTAACAGTAACACTTCTTAGCAGCGCACTATTGGTAGCGGGCAGCGTGCAGGCCGCTACGAGCAGTAAGGCGATTACCGAGGCCGAGCTTAAGGCTGCACAACAAGCCTGGGGTCAAGCGCTGATCAGTATCAGCCAGGCCTATGCGGAAGGTGGCCACGCTAAAGCAGAAAAGAAAGCCCGTGCTGTATTAGACGCTGCTTACGGTTATAACCTGGGGCCGGTATTGTTTAAGCCTACTTTAGCCAGTGGCGAGCAAACCTTTCGCACCGAATACGATGGCGCTCTGGCCTATTTTGTGGGTGGCAACACCGCTTTTGCCAACGACAGCGGCTTTGCCTTGAAAGGCTGGCAGGGTTATCAGTTTAACAATGCTGCCGTACATATTAATGACAACTTAGCCTTAACCATGGGCCATGTCATGCTGACTGACAGCAATGGCCAGGTTACGACGGTAGATAAAACCTGGGGGTTTAAAAAGGATGACAAAGGTGCACTGCGCATAGTGTTGCATCACTCATCACTGCCTTACAGTGCAAACTGATTAACGGGCTGCAACAGCGTTTCACATAGGGTTCCCACCCATCTTTGGCTGGTATAGTGCCTCTGCTTACCAGCCTTTTTTATTCTGCTTGTAAACAATAGCCCAGGCAGCGCCGGGTGTGCAGTAACTTTACCGGGTAAGGATCATCCACTTTTTTTCTCAGCCGCGCCAGATAGACATCAACAATATTGGTCAGCGGATCTTCGTTCATGCCCCAGACATTAGTTAAAATACGCTCGCGGCTGTATACCTTGCCGCTGTTACTCATTAATAACTCCAGAATACCAAGCTCTTTGGCAGTGAGGGTGAGATCGTCCCCCGCCCGTTGCACCCGCATAGTATCTAAATCAAGCACTAAATCGGCCACCTGCAACTGGCGGCTTTGCTCGGCACTGATAGTGCGTTTAGCCAGGGCTTCTATGCGTGCCAGCAACTCTTCAAAGTGAAAAGGCTTGCCCAGATAGTCATCGGCACCGGCGCGTAAGCCTTTTACCCGTTCATCTACCTCAGATAGCGCCGATAAAATTAAAATCCGGGCCTTGACCTGCTGGCTGCGCAATTGCTGGCAGAGCGTTAAACCATCCAGTTTTGGCAGCATTCTATCGAGGATAATGACATCAGGCTCAAACTGCTTTACCGCTTCGGTGGCATGCTGACCATCACTGAGCAGCAGGGTAAGATAGCTTTCGGCTTTTAAGCCGCGCGATAAAAAACTGCCTACCCGCTCATCATCTTCAATGATCAGTATTTTCATGCATAGCTCCGTTAAATAGCGGTAAAGTGAGCAGCACCCGGGTGCCCTGAGGCTGATTGGCACTGAGTTGAATAGTGCCATCGTGCGCCTGCATAATGGCTTTGGCGATACTCAGGCCAATACCCAAACCATCGGGGCGGGCAAGGCGTGCGGCGTCGCTGCGGTAATGCCGGCTAAATAACTGTTGCTGTTCGGCCGGATTAACTCCCATACCCTGATCAGACAGTTGCACACTGACCTCGTTTTCTGCCGGCAGTACCGCCAGCTGCAACTGATCACTTTGTTTAGCATAGTGCTGGGCGTTGTCGGTAATAATGCCCAATACAGCGGCAAATTTTTCGGTATCCAACAGCAACCATTGGCTGTCACTTAATGCTGGCAGCGGGGCAATAGTTAACTGGAAGCGGCTGTGCAACTGCTGTTGCACCAGGGTGCAGACCAAAAGGGCAAATTGCTGCAACGAGATGGCTTTTAAACTGACATTAAGCAGGCGCTCTTCACCACGTGCTAAAAACAGCAAATCATCAATGCGCCGGTTTAATTGCTGGCTGGAGGCTAAAATCCGGGCAAAGGCATCTTTATATTCCTGGTGGTCCTTGTCTTTACCGCGCAGGCTGATTTCGGCCTCACCCTGAATGCTGGTGGCCGGGGTGCGTAGTTCGTGGCTGATATCAGTCAGCAATTGTTTCTGTCGCAACTCAGCCTGATGCAATTGTGCCAACGCTTGTTGCAGCTCAGCGGTACGAGCCTGCACCCGTTGCTCGGTGGCTTGCTGGCTTTTCTTTTCTTGCTCGGTAAAGGCATCAATATAGCCTGACATCAGGTTAAACTGCCGGGCCAACTCGGCAAATTCGCTGGGGCCTTGCTCGTTAATGCGATGGTTAAAGTGGCCTTGTTGCAGCTGTTTGGTGCCATTGAGCAATTGTTGCAGCGGCTAGCGTAGCGCTTTAGATAAGTGATAACCCAGCAGCACCGCCAGCACTATGCCGGCTGCGCTAATCAGTAGCATTACCTGCTTTACTTTTTGCACGGCCCTTAAGGCATCATTTTCGGTGGAGTGGGCCCGCTGTTTTTGCTCGGCAATGGCGGCCTGCAACAATTCGGCTAAATCGGTATCCTGAAATTTATCAAACAACGAAATCAGCGTTTGCCAACGCTCGGTATCATCTTGATATTGGGCAATCTCGCGCGTTCTGAGCGCCTGCTCTAAGGTTTGCAGGTTGGTTTGCAGCAATGAAATCACTTTTACCTGCTGCATAATATGCTGCAAGTCTGCTTCGCTGGTGCTAAACAGCTGATCGCGAATCGCCAGCTGATCCAGGGTAGCTAATTGCTGTTGCTTGCGCTGAAACAGGGTGTCACGAAAGTCGGTATTGGCATTGTCGGTAAGCAGGTACTCGGCCAGCCAGACTTTTAAGCGCTGTTTATCAGCCCGAAGCGAAATAAACTCTGACAACATCTGGTTGGCGATGCGATTGCGCTCGGTATGAAATTCAGAATTCTGATGCGCCCAAAAGCCAATAGCCGATTGCAGCACAATAATCGCCACCAGAATACACAGGGATATGATGAGTTTGCGCAGATACATGGCTTGGCCCGCACCGGTAAATAACGCCAGTATAAGACGTTGGAGCGGACAAAGCATGAATATGAGGTTAACTTTTCAGCATTTTTACCTTGTGGCTGAGCACAGGAAATAAGCCGGAACATCGCTTACTGATGCCGGTAATAATATGGTGCGAAGACAGGTGGAAGCGTTGATACTTAGCTGATTTCAAGGTCGCTTTTTTGACAATTTGCGCTGCAAGGTACGCCGGTGCATGCCAAGTAATTCTGCGGTGCGGCTGATATTGCCCTCTTGCTCGCTGAGCACCCGGTTAATATGCTCCCATTGCAGTTGCTCAGGCGACAAAGGCGTCGCCTGTACTGGCGCATTGCCATCTAACTGGGTGTTACCGGAGGGGAGTGGTAAGGCATCTAACCCCAAAGCCTGCTGTAACTGCGCAAAATCTACCGGTTTTGTTAAATAATCGTCCGCGCCTAATTTTACGGCTTGCACCGCATTGGCAATGCTGGCGTAGCCGGTAAGCAATACAATCCGACAATGCGGTAATGCCTGGCGCAGCGGTTGAATAAAGCTCAGGCCAGATTGATGGGCAAAGCGTAAATCGAGTAAGTAGGCATCTGCTTGCAGCGCGATTAAGGCCTCTGCTGTGCACGGTGTGCTAAAGGCTTTAACGTCAACGCCGGTTTGGCTAAAGCGGCGGCTTAAGGTGCGTAGTAGTGGTATGTCGTCGTCCAGTATCACCAGTTGCATTAGTGTGGCTCAGTTCGGGGTAATAGAATACGGGTTAGGGTGCCTGGTGTCTGGTTTTCTCGTTGCACCTGACCGCCAAGTTGCTCAATCGACATATTCGCCAAAAACTGACCAATCCCCAGCCCCTCAGCGCTTTGCTGTGGGATCTGGCCTAATTCGGCTAGCCTGGCAGCGGATACACCTTCCCCAAAGTCGCGGATAGACAGGCAAAGCCCCTGTGAGGTTAGTGCTAATTGTACCTCCAGCCTGGGATCGGCGTTTAGGATACTGGCATCGGCAGCATTATCCAGAATATTCAGTAAAGCGGCGCTTAAATTATGGCTGTTGTGTAATAAAAAATCGCTGCCATCCAGCTGATGGCTAAGGGTTAGCGTCATGTCCGGCCGGCTGCTAAGCCATCGGCTTAACTGTTGCTCTACCAGCGCCCGCACAGGTTGAGGTGCCAGTTGCCTTAAGCCTGAGGCATCCTGACGCAGCTGTTGCACACTGTGCTGGCAACGCTGTAACGCTGCATTGAGCTCGCTAATGATCTCTGCGGGCACCTGTGCCGGCGGCTGAGCCAGTTCGTCGCACAGCAGGCTGATGGTTTGCAGGGGGCTGGCTAAATCATGGGCGGTATTGGCGGCAAAGGTGGCCAGGGCAAGAGTCTGTTCCTGCCGTAACTGTTGCTGTTGCAGATGTTGTAACTGGCGGGATTTAAGCCGTACCAGGGATGCCTGCTTACTGATAAAACCAGTGAGTATCAATACCGATAAACTAAAGGCCCACCACATTTGCAGTACATGCTGATTAAAATGGCTGCCATGTTTAGCCGGTGCCTGAAAAAAGCTGGCATAGGCCAGGCTGTGAGATGCGTGTGGATCCGCGGCCAGTACCGTGATGGGCTCAGCGTGGCTAAGATCACCCAGCAATAACAGCATGCTGTAGGCGGCAATGGCCAGCAGTGCCAGCACATAGCAGATCCTACCCGGCAGCAATAAGGCGCCGATGGCAACCGGCAGCAGCAAAACGGACACCAGACCATTGCTAAAGCCACCACTTAGCAATAGCATGCAACTGATTAACAGCACGTCTAATGCACAGCTACTGGCATAGAGTAGCGGCAGTCTGGGTGTATGTTTTGCCAGCAGTATCAATAATGAGTTGCTACAGCTTTGCGTCAGGATCAGCAAGCTGAGCAAAGGCCAGGAGCTGACCGGGTAATGAAAAAACCACCCTACCAGTGCCGCCAGCAGCGCCAGTAAAATTAAGCCCCAGCGAAAGCGGATAAACTGCTGTAATTGCAATTGTGGCGCAAGAGTGCTGTCGTGAATAAGGTGTTGGGCCATAGCATCACTAAAAAAGACGGCTGCCAGGCAGCCGTTTGCAAAATGTCAGAAAAGACTAAACCATTGCAATGGGAATGTCATGTCTGAGTCATAGCAGTATATCGCTAAGGGTAACTAAGTTCACTGTGACAAATTGCCGCAGTGCTGATTACGGCGTTATTTACGCCGCAGGCGCATCGCAAAACCCATACCGGCCAGCAGTAATACCAGTGCCATCATGGCCACCACCACTGCATCGCGACCATCCCTCCCCAGCCAGGGTTGCAAAATGCCCCATTTATGCACAAAAGAAAAACTATAGCGTTCAAAGCGGCTGCCGTGGCTTTGTTGCTCTACCAGCTGACCGCTGGCACTGTCGACAAAGATCCGGCCCTGCGCATAATCCAGCTGCCAGACCGGTAGGCGCTTGTTGCGAAAATCGTAATCAGGCCCAAAGCGCTGCACCAGCTGTTGCTTGGATATCGCTTCGGGTGATAGCCCAATAAAACGCTCTGCCAACAGCAACGCATAAGACGCATCGTTTAGTGTCGGCGCATCCGCCAGCACAGGGATAAAGAGCGCCCCGCGCTCAGACGACTGGCCGGCAAAGCGGCTATGGCGGTCGGCTTGCAGTGCGGCATTGTGCAGTGACAAACGCCAGTACCAGTGTGAAGCGGGCCCTTGTATCAGGCTGGCACTGTTTAGTACCGCATCCGAAGGCAAAATGCCTGCCGGCAGTTGCCAGTGTTGCGGTAACGGTTGAGCGTTGCTGGCAGTTAAGCCCAGCGTATCTGGCTTTACGTACTTATAGGCAAAATGGTAGATGCCGGTCAGCAAATACAGGGTAACAGGCAGTAATAGCCCCCAGGACAGCAGATAATGGCAGCGGCGCAGACCACGACGTTTTGCTTTAAACGGCAGTCGCAGCAACAGCCAGCCACCGGTCAGCACCAGCAACAAGGCACTACCCAACAGCAGTGTCATCACCAGCGCTTTGATGATGGGCAGACCATCCAGCCATTGCCAGCTATGGAATTGCCTGAACAGCGCCTGCAAATTGGTTTTATAGGGATTGGTAATGCCCGCCAGGCTCAGGGTTTCAGTGTGTACATACAGGCTGAGCCCAGAGTCAAAATCGACCTGCCACACCGGCAATAAGCGATTGACCGAAGGGTAGGCGCTGTCAAATTCGGTTTGTAAGCGGCTGCTGCGCACCTGGGCTTGCTCTAAGCCGCTGTAATGACTGGCCAGCCAGATCGCCATCTGTTGGTCCGTGATTGCAGCCCCTTCATCATCTAAGGTCAGGTACTGGCGTGGGCTGAGCAAATCCGGGGTCAATTGTAGCAGCACCTGCTGCTGGTAAGGTACCAGCTTAACCAGCGACTGAGCAGGTAAGCTGGCCTGTTGCAGCCTTTGCATTGCCTGATTTAGCTCGGCTTCGCTCAGGTTGAGGCTTGGCGGTCGCATGGTTACAGCCTGCGGGCCGGTCCAGCTCATAATGGGGTGCGAAACTCCGGTCAGAGCAAAGATCAATAACGTGATACCGCCCAGCCAAAGCAGCCCGCGGTGCCAGCGCAGCAACTGGCTGGTGCGGATGGTGTTTGCTGTTGTCATACCAAGATCCTCAAGCCATCCGCCTTAAAACTGCCAGGTTGCCGATACAAAGACACTGCGTGGCATGCCAGGCCGGTAGTCAATGTGGGTCGAGCCAACCTGATTGCTGGTCAGGGTGGAATAGGTTTTATCGGTCAGGTTCATCAGCCGAATCGCCAGTTGCCAGTGTTCACCCAGCTGATAGCGCGCCCGCAGATGAAACAGATCATGCCCGGGGTAGATATTGGTGTTGGTCTCATCAGTGTAGTAGCGGCCAACTTGCTGCCATTCCAGCTCCAGCCAGAGCCCCTCAATACTCAGCGGCTGGTAACTCAGGCTGCTTTGCCAAAGCTGACGCGGCGCTTTACCGACGTCAAAGCCAGCAAAATTGCGGGTTTCATTAACTGCAGGCACGCAGGCCGGTGGGAAGCAGCTGAATAAATACTGAAAATCACGGTATTTTTGCCGGGTAAAGGTACCACTGAGATTCCACAACCAGGCTTGGCTTAATTGCCAACTGGCCATCAGCTCCAGCCCCCGGTGCGAGGTTTCACCAGCATTGATAACCTTGCGGGTATTACCATCAATGTAATTCACCACATCGTCTTTTATCTGCAAGTCGTAAACACTGGCATCCAGCCTTAGCCCATCCAGCTGCGCCCGCCAGCCGAGTTCATGGTTGATAGCGCTGACCGGTTTCAGCTCGGTAGTATCCTGACTGGAACCCGGGCGAAACACCTGCCCAACCGAAGGCACCCGAAAGGCATGGCGGCGGTTGGCATACAGCTGCTGATTCGATGTCAGCTTGTAGACAACCCCCAGCTTGGGGCTAAGCTGCTGGTAGCGAATGCGCTGCGACTCAGGCCGAAGCCAGCTGGTACGGCCTACTTGCTGCGGCACCGATGAGTCCAGCCGATCGGTGTAATCAACTTCAAACCAGTCGTAGCGGGCGCCCAGACTCAGTATCCACTGCTCAGAGGCAAACCATTGCAATTGTGCATAGGGGGAGATGCTGGTTTGATCAGCATCATAGTGGTAATTGGTACGCCCGGTGTGCTGGTAATCAACAAAAATATCTTGTTGCATGACGATGCTGATTTGCTGCTCACGGAAGGTGGCAGGCGTGACATCAAGATCCAACCCGGCTGTCCAGTTCAAATCCGCAGACGCTTGTTGTGAGAATTGCGTCAGTAGCCCATAGGAAGAAAAGCGGGTAGATTGCAGCACCGGATCATAGGTCAGCATCCAGCTGGGCATCAGATCCGAGCGGTTGTTGCGGTAAAAGGGTGTCAGCATCCACTCGCTTCGTTCAGACAATTGATAGCGCAGCTCAGTAGATAACCGAAACGCCTGCACATCACGCGCGCCCATATCGCCGTGAAAGCGGTTTTTGCGCGGATTACTGTTAAAATCAGCCAGGTTTAAGCCGGAGGTACCGCTTTGGTCAATGCTACCAAAACTGGCCAGGGTTTTAAGTTGCAACTGAGGTGTTAGGTCGCTGTCCAGTCGCAGGCTGCTGGAAAAGCGCTGATAATCCGCTTCTTCCCGAAAGCCATCGCTTTGGGTACGATTCAGTTGCAGCCTGGCCAGGTGCTGCGCGTTTAAGGCAGCGCTTACTGCCACCAGGCCACGCTGCCAGCCGTCACTGCCTAGCTCGGCTTGGAAGCGGCCACTGAGCTCATCGGTTGGCTGCGGCGTCAGAATATTAAAAATACCTCCTATGGCATCGCTGCCATAGAGCGCTGAGCCCGGGCCCTTGGTCACTTCTACCCGGCCGGCGTTCGGCATGTCAATTTCATACAGGCCGTTGTGGTTAAAAAAGCCGGTCGGCCGGGTGGGTAAGCCATCTTCTAAAAACAGGTAAACCCCGCCGGTGGTGATGGGCTGGCGAATGGCCGTCATATGGCCTTCCCCGCCTAAATCATTAACATGTACACCTGAAACCCGGTTCAGCAGCTCAGCCGGATGGCCGGGGCTGACCTTACCAATGGTGGCTTCATCCAACACCGCCACGGCTTCTGCCAGATTGGCTAAAGCTTGCGCCTGGCGACTGCTGGTGATGACCATCACCTCGGTGTGTTGTGCTGCAGCATCCTGCTCGGGCACGGGTTGCAGCGTTTCAGCCTGCAGCAACAGCGGTAAGGTGACAAAAGGCAGGCTAAGTAAAACGGTGTTGCGGGCAAACTGGGGCATGTGGGGTTCTCAAGCAAAATAGTTATTTGTTGAGATACGGTAACAAAATGCTACTGCCAGTGGCATGCGACAAATTGTCGCAGCGCTACAGGGTTTTTATAGCATTACTGTAGTGGTAGCCATAATATATTCGGTTGCTCTGCGGTTTGTACCATTTTGACCGTAACGGTACCCGGGTTAGTGGCTATCTGCGAAGAGACTGCAGAGGGCCCGCTATAGTTGTGTTCCAGATATAAAGGTGGGTTGGAATGAAGCGACAGCCTTAATCTGGAGCCTGCAGCAAGACGCCGTGCAATAAAGGTAAAGCTGTCAAAGATTATAGGGTATAGCTTGCCAGGTTGCAGCAGCACGTTTTTATCCAACCCAGTAAGGTGTCGTAACCGTTGCATGTCATAGGATAGCCTGAGGGTTTCACCGTTGGCCAGCAGTTCCTCAACAAGCACATAAATATCAGCATCGACCGCATCTACACTAAGTTGCAAAGTGAGTTTTGGCATACCAACCAATTCAATGCTATGTGGAAATGGCTCAGAAACAAACACCAGGCCGTCACCATCAAGCACCCGAATATCGCGTTGTTCGTTTGCAAGCTGGCTGAACTGCACCGGATTAGTCAGTGCGGCCTGCTGTGGATCAAACTCATAGCTGAACGTAGTTGCTGGCGCTTGCTCAGGGCTTAATAATCCAGGTAACGCAGTGGTGAAGTTGGCCCCAGGGGCTGGATGCAAATGCCAGCCAACATTGGCTGCTGGCATCAACTCAAGATGACGCCACTCATTGGCTCCCATTAAAAAATAATGAATACCACTACGTAAAGACACAGGCTGGGCTTGTTGTTTTAGCACCCAGTTATACCAGGATAAATGCAAGGCATTCATATCCAATACACTGCCTTCTTCCACGGCAATACCTGCTTGTGTTCGCGAAGGGCTGCGGGTGCCGCTATGATCCCAGGGGCCAATTAACAGGGTTGCCTGTAGGCGCTGCTGCGCACCAGCACTCACATAACGTTGATGATGCGCCACAGCACCCCGCTGATCAGCATCAAAATAGCCGGTAATAGTTAACACTGGCAGTCGGACCTGTTGCAACGCTGTGCCTGAGGGTACCGTTTGCTGCCAAAAATTATCCAGTAAAGGCTGCTCTAGCCACTGCTCAGCAATAGCACTGTTACTGCCGGTTAGTGCAGCCAAACTTGCGGTCGCCTGACCTGCTTTTCTCAGATGTTGCACTTGTTCAGCCCAGACATCCTCTCGAAAGGCCATGTTGAACCAATCGCCCCGACCTTGCATGGCTTCTAACCACTGAAATGAATAGTTAAAGCGGATATTGTTGTAAGCGGGGTAGTCAATACCCGGAAATACCGCAGCAGCAGGTACTATGGTTTTTAATGCGTCAGGTAAATGGCTTAACGCTGCCCATTGGCTGTAACCGACATAAGACCCGCCCCACATCGCTACCTGTCCATCAGACCAGGGCTGTGTTGCCGCCCACTGGATAACGCTAGCGGCATCTAGGCCGTCGATAGCGCTAAATGGCTGAAATGTGCCACCACTATCACCACGGCCGCGGCTGGATACAATTAAAAAAACGTAGTCATGTTCGGCAAAAAACACCGCTCTTTCTGCCAGAGCCTGAGGGCTGTAAGGCGTAAAAGCTAAAATAACCGGTTTGGGCTTATTATCTCTAGTAAACAACCAGGCGCTGAGCGATGTGCTGGTGTCGACTGCAATCTGATGTGGGCCGCTAAACGCCACCTTCGCTTTAGTTTTTGGCGTATCAGCGGCTGCTACCAGCAAATAAGATGGACTAAACAGCAAAATAAGCAGAGCTAAGTAAACTTTGGTAATCATAACACTCTGCTTCCTTTGTTGTATTGGCCTGCAAGGCACCTGCTGCAACGGCTGGTGTTAAGCCGTTCATGCAGTAAGCGCATCAAAAAAAGGTGTTATTATTTGTCAGCTCTGAGTGCCTTTCCTAGCTGATAAAACTCACTGTGTGCTGACCACTGCGGCCATTGTGCCGAGTTCGCCAGTTGCTCAATCACCAAATAATGCAGCTGAGTGTCTTGCAGCATAGCGCCCATTTCCCAGTCATGGCTAAAGGTATCGTCTGGGGTATGATAGCGGTTTTGGGTTGCATTAAGCGCGGCCTCACCTGCGACAATTCCTCCCGTTATAGCATCGGTGCCTGGCCCCATAAACAGGCCAGGCACGCCTACCTGTGCAAAGGCAAACTGATCGGAGCGGTAAAAAAAGCCTTTTTCAACTTCCGGGTTGCCGGCAACGGTGCGTTGTTGTTTTGCCGCTTGCTGGCGCACCACATCGTCCAGTTCTGACTGCCCAAGGCCAATAATCCACACATCCTTTGTCGCGCCGACCGGCAGTAGGGCGTCAATGTTGATGTTGGCCACGGTATTTTTTAATGGTACTACAGGGTTAGCTGCATAATGCTTCGTACCCAGTAAGCCAGATTCTTCAAGTGTTACCACTAAAAACAGTACCGAGCGGGCAAAGCCACCTTGTTGTTTCGCCATGGCGGCAATCTCAAGCAGGGCAGCTACCCCACCGGCGTTATCAATAGCGCCGTTGTAGATATCCATGCCGCCCTGGTCGTTTGTAATCGCACCCAGGTGATCCCAGTGGGAGGTAACCACAATCCATTCATCCGGCTGACTATGGCCTTTAAGGCTGGCCAGCACGTTATCAGAGCTGCCCATGACAATATCAGTGCTGACACTAGCACTAAACGCGAGCTCTGCCAGTGGCTGAGCTTTAAATCCTGGCTGATGGGCTTGTTGTTTAAGCTCAGCAAAATTGAGGCCCGCTTTGGCAAACAGCGCACCAGCGCCTTCAGTAGACAGCCAGCCGACTATTGGCGTTTTTGCCGCACTACTATTGGCTAGCTCAAACTGAGCACGCTGGCCAAAGCTGGTTTGAACAACATTAAAACCATAACCGGCGGCTGCGGTGTCATGTACTATCAGGCAGGCCGCTGCTTGCTGGCGGGCGCACTCTTCATATTTGTATGTCCAACGGCCATAGTAAGTCATCTCATGGCCTTTAAACTGTGCATTGTTATCGCTGGCAAAGCCCGGATCATTTACCAGTACCACCACAGTTTTACCGCGGGCATCAATATCGGCATAGTCATTCCAGTGGTATTCAGGGGCTACCACACCATAGCCGGCAAAAACCACTTCTGTTTCGCTGATGGCGACCTCTGCCAGGCCGCTACGGGAGCTAAGCACGATATCGGTGCCGACCACAGGCTGCCAGGTTTGGCTGGCTTTCTGAAACAAAGCATTGGGCGTGCCGCTGGTGGTCATTTGCATATAGGGCACTGCTTGCGCAAAGCTGTCGCCATTGCCGGGTGTCAGGCCTATTTTACTGAATTGCTCCGTCAGATAAGCCACCGTCAGGGTTTCACCCTCGGTGCCCGGTTGCCGGCCCAAAAATTCTTCACTGGCCAGGATGCTAATGTGCTGTGCTAATGATTCAGCCTGAAATTCTGGTAACTCAGTCGCAGCAGGCTGATTGGGAGCGTCGCTACAAGCACTTAGGGCCAAACCCAGCAGGGCCAAAGGGATAAAAGAACGTTTTTTCATTATGATTCCTTTTTTTTATAAGTATCTGTTATGAGTGTCGGCAAAAACATATGGCTTGCCGTTTGGCACGCCCAGTATCTGGTCACTGTGCATCACCAGTTGCCCGGCAATCACTGTTGCCAGCGGCCAACCTGTAACAGTTTCGCCATGATAGGGCGTCCAGCCTGCTTTGCTCGCTATCCACTGGTTGTCAATTTGGCGCTGTGCTTTTACATCAACCAAGGTAAGGTCGGCGTCATAGCCCACCGCCAATCGGCCTTTACCGGTTAAGCCAAAAATACGCGCCGGGTTGCTGCAGGTTAAATCGACCAGTCGCTGCAGGCTTAACTGGCCGGCAGCCACATGGTTCAGCATTATGGGTAATAACGTTTGCACCCCGGTCATACCGCTGGGTGAGTTGGGATAAGGTTTGGCTTTTTCTTCCAGGGTATGCGGCGCATGGTCGCTGCCGATAATATCGACTGTGCCATCAGCAATACCCTGCCACAGCACCTGTTGGTGGCTAAGATCGCGCACCGGCGGGTTCATTTGTGCCAGGCTGCCCAGCTGTTGGTAACACTCTGGTGCCTGCATCGATAGATGATGTGGCGTCACCTCCACGGTGACAAGGTGTTTAAAGGCTGCCAGATAGGCCATTTCGTCAGCACTGGAGATATGCAATATATGTAGCGGGCGCTGTGTTTTTTCAGCTAAAGCGATGATACGCTGAGTTGCCAGCAGGGCGCTTTTAGCATCGCGCCAGATAGGATGATTACACACATCAGCCGCTGTTAAATGTCGGCGCTGTCGCAGGCGGGCTTCGTCTTCGGCATGGATCGATATCCGGCGCCGGCCGTCTTGTAAAATTTGTAGTAACAGCTCATCTTGCTCGGCCAGCAAATCGCCAAAAGAGCTGCCCATAAATACTTTAATACCCGCACAACCCGGTAATTGCTCAAGTGTGGCCAGTTGGCCCAGATTGGCAGCGCTACCACCGATGTAAAACGCGTAGTTGCAATAGCTGTGCTGGGCAGCAATATCAAGCTTTGCCTGCAGGCAATCGGCCGATAACGTTAGCGGGTTAGTATTGGGCATTTCAAAAAAACCGGTAACACCGCCCAGCACGGCCCCTTTGCTGCCATGGGCAATGTCTTCTTTATGAGTCAGGCCGGGCTCCCGAAAGTGCACCTGAGTGTCAATCACACCCGGTAAAATATGTAAGCCGGCAGCATCCAACACCTGCTCAGCCTGCCAGCCCGTGCAGCCGATAGCCGCAATTTTACCTGCAATCAGTGCCAGATCTGCTCTAATAATACCCGAGGGGGTTACTAACTGCCCATTGACGATTAAAAGCTCAGCGTGTTTGCAGGCTATTCGCTGTAAAAAATCATTGGCGTTCATATTAACTGCTCATCTTGGTTTACGCTGACACTGGCAACCGCATCATGCGGGTGCAAGCTTTCGAGGTGACTGACCTCAACTGAAAATGATTGGTAGTGCAGGCGTAAACTGGCGTGTAATCGTCTTACCGCGTCTTCAACAAACATCAGGTTGGCACCGTTTAAACGGGCAAACTCCTGCTCATCAGCGCGTTTTACGGCGGTTTGTAGTGGGGTAGCCAGTGCTTGTTCAGCAAGTTCAATTAAAGGTACTAAGCCAAAGTGGCTGGCTTGCTGGCTTAAATTGACACTGATGCGCGCAACACTGCGTTGGCTGTGCGGTGTCGCCAGGCTGCCATGCTCTGCCAGCCATGTACTGGCTTGCTCTACGTTGATTGCGGCTTTGCCAGCAAAGCTACGGCGAAAATGCGCAGACAACAACTGCCTGCTCAGGGCTGCTGAGCAAGGGCAAGTAGAGGAGTAGCCAATGTCAACGGTGAGCTTAATACTGACACTGTGGCCAATAAGGCTCGCGTTGATACTGACCGGGTAGGCTTTAAAACCGGCCAGTCCGTCAGTAATAAGCGCAGTGCGCTGCAATAAAACGGTGCTACGCAGGCCAAGGTGTGCGCTGGTGCTGCCGCACTCTTGCTGGCTAATGACCAGATTATACAGTAACTGCTCAACAGCAACGGGGCTGAGTGGTTGAGCCAGTGCAGTGTGATACACATGCTGGTACAGCCTGGACATATGAATGCCTTTGATGTCTGGCTCTGGCAGGTTAACACTAACATTGGCTTTCACGGCTAGCGATTGCTCAGGCAAATCGACAAGCGACAGCAATAAATCAATATGCTGCATACCCACGCTGTCAAGCGCCGCTTGATGGGTTGGCCTAGTGGCGCGGGCAATATCCGGGTTTTCCAATTTAAACATGGGCTTAACTATCCTGAGGTAATGTTGGTGAATTGGCGCAAGTGATTGTCAGGCCAGCTTAGTCAGGTCATTGCTTAATCTTTACATCGGGTCTAATGTTAACAATACTCTGGGCAAATCTGATGGTGGTGAGCGGTGCACTATTGCCTGCTTTTCATTGCCTACCCAGCCGGAGCCTTTGAGCAGGGTAATGGCAAAAGGCGTTGCCTGATGCTGCTGCTCTTGACTAGCGCCTTGCCATTCGGTGCCCGGGCCCTGATAGGTGCAAACCAGCCGGCATACCAGATGATCGGTGTGAAACTTCGGGCACATCGGCTTGCTCAGGGTTTCTAATCGCAGCCCCAATTGCTGGCAGTCCATCAGGCAGCTGAACATTTCGCACAGTAAGGCAATATCAGCGAGCAGCTCGGCCTTGCCCGGTGCATCTGGCAGCGCGGCGGCAATGTCGGTGTGCACTGTGGCCGCCGTGACAATGCGCTTTAACGGCATCGCAAATGCGAGCTGTGAGCAATAAGCGCTAATCGCCGGATCTGCTGGGCGCTGCCAGCTGACCAGGTTAACATCAGGGGCGAAAATCTGGGTGAGCACCTCGGGCGCATCGCCAGCCAACTGACGGCTAATCGGCTGAAACGCCGAAAACGCCGTTAGCGCAGGAGACGACAGCGCACTCATTCGATTACTTCTGCGGTAAAAGGGCTGGGTAGTTGCAGCCAGCCTGCTTCGCCCAGCGCCAGTTCGGCATCAGTCAGCAGGCAGTCTTCAAGTTGCGCCAGCATAGTGTTTTTGTCCAGCTGCTGGCCAATAAATACCAGCTCCTGACGGCGGTCGCCAAAGGGTGCTTGCCAGTTTTGCATAATGGCTTGTTGCATCTCAGCATCTTCTGGCCATTCCGCCTTAGGCACCGCCTGCCAAAACAAGCCGGCCATGTTATAACGGGCAATACCGCCGGCCTGATGCCAGAGCCAGGCATAGCCTGGGGTACTGGCCAGCCAAAAATAGCCTTTAGAGCGCAGTAAGCGACCGCTAGGCCAGTCCTGATGCAAAAACCCATAAAAGCGCGCCGGATGAAACGGCGTGCGGGCAGTAAAAGCAAAGCTGCTGATACCGTACTCTTCGGTTTCCGGGGTATGCTCGCCGCGCAGCTCTTTCAGCCAACCGGGCGCCTGCTGCGCCTGTTCAAAATTAAACAGGCCGGTATTGAGGATCTGGGTTAACTCCACCTTGCCGTGCTCAGAGTGAATAATGCGGGCGCGGCTGTTTAAGCTGCGTAAAATGGCGCTGAGCCGCTGCAGTTGTGTGCTACTGACTAAGTCGGCTTTGCTGACCACCAGTACATCACAAAACTCTACCTGCTCAATCAGCAAATCGGCCACGCTGCGCTCATCCTCTTCACCCAGACTTTCACCACGCTCGGCGAGATGCTGAGCCGCTTCAAAATCAGCCAGAAAATTGACCGCATCTACTACAGTGACCAGCGTATCCAAGCGGGCAATATCGGCCAGCCGCTGGCCGTCTTCGTGCTCAAAAGTAAAGGTTTCGGCAATCGGCAATGGCTCTGATATGCCGGTCGATTCGATCAGCAAGTAGTCAAAACGACCGGCTTTGGCCAGCTTGCCTACTTCCAGCAGTAGGTCTTCGCGCAAAGTGCAGCAAATGCAGCCATTACTCATTTCTACCAGCTTTTCTTCGGCGCGGTTTAAGCTGACATCACTATTAAGTTCTCTGGCATCAATATTTACTTCACTCATATCGTTGACGATGACAGCCACACGCAGGCCATCGCGGTTATTCAACACATGGTTAAGTAAAGTGGTTTTGCCGGCGCCCAAAAAACCAGACAGCACTGTGACCGGTAAGCGCTGATCAGCCATTGGCTTAGTGTGCAGCATGCGACATCTCCATTGAGCGTTGTAATAAAACCCGGTTACGCAAGTGGGCACTGGCTAACAGTATGCCGCCTGCCAGCGATAAAGGTAACTCGGCGTCATGGCCGGCAAACAGTGCCATCACCAATAATAAAAACCCGCTGATCCCCAGCACAAAAGGCAATTTATTGCGGTGGATACACCAGCCACCGGGCAGGCTCCAGGCCAGCAAGGCACTGATCGGCAGTAACATCAGATAATGGAACCACTCCGAGCTGAACAGACCCAATAGCAGGCCAGAGCTGCCTACCGCCAGCAAAACAGGTAAAGCGAGACAATGCACTATGCAAAGTCCGGATAACGCTGCAGCGATAAGATCTTTCATCATGCCTCACTTTTAAGGTTAGGGCTCAGCTTGAGCTGGTTTTGTTATGTTATAACATTTTAACCGAAAGGCCCAAGATTAATCCATTCTATTTTTTAATAAGTGCTTTGCTGTTGTGTCCATGCCCTTCTGAACTGACTATCCGTTGAATGGCCAGTTTTATGTGACAGTGTAACATTGCGCATAATAATGAGATGTTATAACATATTTGCCTTGTTGTGGGCTGCGTGTTCAGCCTGAGCGTTTAAAAGGGAGTAACTATGTTACGCAAAGCGTTACGTAAAACGGCTATAGCATCAGCCATCGGCATGCTGTTTATTGCAGCACAAGCTTCAGCCAATTCTATCAGTGGTACTGTGCTCGATGCAGCGGGACAACCCGCAGCCAATGTTGAGGTATCGGTATCAGGTACCGCCATTAAAGTATTAACCGATAGCCAGGGGCGCTTTGAATTAACTGGCATCAACGCAACAAAGGTTGAATTGCACTTAGCCGGTCGGCGCATTGCCCACCGTAATATCGACGTGCAGGTACCGACACAGGGTGTCAGCAATTTAACGCTGACCGTTAAACCCACTCCTTTTGAAGTGATTGATATTACTGCCAGTCCGTTACATGCCTCTATTACAGAATCGTCCTTACCAGTTAGTGTGCTGGCCGGCGAGCAGTTAAAAATGCGCCAGGCGGCAACGCTGGGTGACACCCTGAAAAATGAAATCGGCGTGCACAGTAATTTTTATGGTGGTGTCGCCAGCAGCCCGATCATTCGTGGCTTAGACGGCCCCCGGGTGCTGATCACCCAAAATGGCCTGGATGCCGGCGACGCCTCACGCGTGGGCCCGGATCACAGCGTGGCAACCGAAGCCAGCACCGCCACCCAGATTGAAGTATTACGTGGCCCGGCCACCTTGTTTTATGGCAGTGGTGCCATCGGTGGTGTGGTCAATATCGTCGATGAGCGGGTACCCACTAACAGTACACCTCGCGCCGAGTGGATCACCCAGTTACAAAGTGTCAATTCAGAAAAACTGATTGCCGGCTCTGCAGTAGGCGGCAACGACTTATTTGCGGTCTATGTCGATGGTTTCTGGCGTGACAGCATTGATTACAAAGCGCCGCATGGCCATGATGAGCATGATGATCACGGCCATGACCATGACCACGATCATGAAGAACATAGCGAACGTCGTATCGAGAATACCTTTGCCCGTAGCCAGGGTGGCACCTTAGGCGCCAGCTATTTGCTCAGCAACGGTTTTGTCGGCCTGTCTTACGGTCGGATGGAGCGTAAGTACGGTATTCCAGGCCATAGCCATGGCGGCCATAGTGACCATGGTGGTGATGGTGAAGAGCAGGTATTTGCCGATAAAACGCAAGACCGTTTCCAGCTGCAAAGCAGTGTCTTCTATCAGGATAGCTTGCTCAGTCAGGTGAATACCAAGTTGGCCTATACCGATTATCAGCATGCTGAAATTGAAGGTGGTGAAATCGGCACTGTGTTTAGCAATAAAAGCCATGAAGCCCGGCTGGAATTACTGCATCGCCCATGGCAGCACTGGAAAGGCGGTTTAAGCCTGCATTATAAGTTCAGCGACTTTGAAGCTGTTGGTGCTGAAGCCTTCAGCCCACCGTCTGATACCACTATGCTGGCGGCGGCCTGGATGACAGAGCGGCATTTTGGCCCTGTGCTATTACAACTGGGTGCCCGTACCGAGCGGGTTACCATCAAGGCACCTTCAGTGTTATTGCCAATGCTGGAGTTGCATGAGCATGATGACCATGGACACGATCACGGGCACGGCCACAATCATGGACATGACCACGGTCATGGCCCCGATATTACCCGGGTATTCGATTTTAACAGCCGCTATAACCCTTATAGTCTGTCCGCCGGCCTGGTCTGGGACTTTACGCCCGGCTATAACATGGGCGTGTCTATATCCCGCGCCGAGCGCGCCCCTAGCGCGGCCGAGTTGTTATCCTTTGGCCCGCATATTGGCACTAGCGCCTATGAAGTCGGTGCCATTTTTAAGCTGAATGCCGATGAAGATGGCTTTGTGTTACATCCTGATGGCTTTAAAACCGAGCGCTCTAACAATATCGATTTAACCTTGCGTAAAACCACTGGCAGCACCGGTTTTGTGCTGAATGCCTTTTACAACAGGGTCGATAACTACTACTTCCAGCAGTTTACCGGGTTATTTGCCGAATTTTCGCATGACCATGGAGATGACCATGACCATGGCGGACATGCTCACGGAGGTCATGATGATCACGATGAGCATGTAGATGAACTGCCGGTGTACCTCTTTACCAATCGCGACGTTAATTTGTATGGTCTGGAAGCACAGTTTGTTTGGCAAATCAGCCAACCTTACCGCTTAACCCTCCAGGGCGATTATATCCGGGCCAGTGTGCGTGGTGCCGGCGAGTTACCGCGCACGCCACCCATGCGTTTACTGACCTCTTTTGCCTACGAAGGGAATCATTATGATGCCGATGTGACCTTTGCCCGCTATTTCCGTCAGAGCAAGGTCGCAGAAATGGAAGCGGCGACCAGTGGTTACAGCATGCTCGATGCCTCAGTTAGTTACCGCTTTAACTTTGCCGGCCAGGAACTGGTTGCCTTCTTAAAAGGCCAAAATTTGCTGGATCAACGCGCCCTGATGCACACCTCTTTCCTGAAAGACGATGCCCCTCTGCCAGGCCGCGGCCTGGCGGTTGGTTTACGTGGTCGCTTTTAACTTATATTAATGGATTTGGAATTTAACATGATGAAATTACAAACAAAAATTGCCTACCTGGCTATCGCAATGTCTGCCGCATTTTTAACAGGTTGTGGTGATACTACTGTTAACATCAACGAATTACCGCCGATTGTCGGCGACGATGATGACCACGACCATGATCACGATCATGATGGGGTGAACGCCGCCGGACGTTTAGTGTTATCGGCCATTGATAACGCCTTTATTCAGGTACTGGAACTGCCGGCCAAAACAGAGCTCAACACCTTTGTGGTTACTGCTACACCAAGTGCTGTTGTTGCCTCTGGCGATCACCGTTATGCCGCTATAGTGCAACGTAACCAGGATTTAGTGCAGTTTATTGATGGCGGCTTGTGGCAGGAAGATCACGTAGAACACATGCATGACTATCAGGAAGCCCCCAGGTTGATGCCATTCCAGTTAACGCAAGTACGGCCTACCCACTTTACCAGTGCAGAAGGGCAGTTGGCGGTATTCTTTGATGGTAACGCCACCACGGGTGCGGCGGCGGGTGTTGCCGTATTAACCGATGCCGATATTGGTGAAGATCGCAGTGATTATCCACAATTAACCTTAACTACCCATCAGCATGGTGCAGCTCAGGCCCGTGGCGACTATCTGATTAGCACCCTTCGTGATGCCAACAGCAGTACTACCTTACCAGACCAGGTCGCTTTGTATCATCAACATGGTGATCACTTTGATTTAGAAGAAGTGTTTGCTGTTAATTGCCCTAATTTGCACGGCAGTGCCCAGAATCATGACTTTATTGCCTTTGGCTGCACTGATGGCGTGTTGCTGATTGAGCAAAGCGGCGAAACCTTTACTGCCAGCAAGCTTGAAAACACTACAGATTTTAGCGGCAGCATGCGCATTGGTACCCTGGCCGGGCACGATGCGGCTGAGCACTTTATTGGTTTAGCCGGTAGTGCAGTTTTCGCTATTCATGCTGAAGATGCTGAAATGGAGCTGCTAGACTGGCAGCCGGGCGAAGCTACTGCAATTTGGGGCTATGGCTTTGCTGAGCAAGGCGAAAAGTTTGTGTTGCTGGATAACACTGGCGCGCTCACTATATTCAATTATCATGGCCATGCCCATGGTGATGAAGAGGCCTTTGAGTTTGCCGCTAAACTAGTAATGACTGAAGCCGAGCTGGCTGCTATGCCAGCCGGTGCCCGTTTTCAGCTGGCCATTTCTGCCGCTGACGACAAAGTCTATGTGACTGACCCAATCGCTAAGCAGTTAATTACCGTTGATTTGCATGATGCTGAAGTCGTGAATACTAAACAACTTAACTTTACTCCGCACCGGATAACCTGGTTGGGCATTGCTAACCCATCAGATGACCATCACGATCATTAATGCTGGCTAATCAAAGCTGACATCTGGTTGTAGCTAAGCCAACCGCTGTATCTTGTCGATACAGCGGTATTTTTTATAAATCCAGACCCTGAAATGTAAATGGCTCAGCGGCGACAAAGTACGCTGAGCTCTCGCCGGCATAGACCTGGCCTTTATCGGCGTATAACACTTTTGCAGCGGCCTCTGGCCGGAAATCTAATTTGGTTAAGTCTACCCAGAAGGTATTGGGTGTCAGTGCTGTTTCAAAGAAATAACGCAGATGCTTATGATCGGCCACCACCCGCCACTGGGTGCTGGATAAGTTCGGGTAGCCTTCAATCTGATAACCATAGGGCACTGAGGTGTTACGGATCACACTAAATACACTGGCGGTAGCGACTAGCGGATCACTGGTTTGCGGAATGCTATTAATATAGTAATGCGCCCGCACAAAGCGATCGGCTGCTTTGACGGTACCAGGTAAAAACTGATTACCCGGAATACCTTGCCAGTACTGCTGAATGGCCAGTTGTTGCTGGTAGGGCGGATCATTGGTCATCACGGTGTAAGAGGCATCATGATGGATCACCAGCTCTCCGGCGATATACTCAAAAATCGCATTGTCGCCAGTGGCATCCGATACCGACAAATGGATAGTAGTATGTTTATCAGTACCCGGTATCACATCAGTGACCACCACAAAGGGCTCCTCGCGTAAGGCTGCGACAGCCTCTGCTACGCTGGCAAAATTATCTAACACATATTGCGCCCATAGCGAAATTGACAAGCCCGGCTTGGCGCCGTCAGGGCTAAAGCTGGGGTACTCTGATTCGACCAGCCACAGCATATTGGCCACCAGGCCTTTTTCATTCATGCCATCAGAGCTGGCAATATCCCAGGAGCTGACCACCAAGCTGCCGTATTTTGCCGTCCAGGCGATGCTGTTGGCACCCACTTCACCACTGCGGCTAATACCGCGGGGCAATGCCCATAAATTGGCCGGTATCGGCAGGCTGAAATCCATGCTACGGCCGGTTAAAATGGTTTGTTCCGGGCCCTTGTACATCACTCTGGTGCAGGCATCTGCGGGCGGGCTCCAATGCAGCACCAGTACAGTACTGGCCGTCAGCAGGCCACTAAACAGCGTTTTGGTTAAGGTCATACAGGCGCTTCCTCAGTAAAATCAGAATCTTTAGTCTAGTCAGGCTTTAGCTGCAGCGCCAGAATGAAATGTGATACTATAACATTTGTCGCAGCAGCAGGCGTTTTGGTCTGAGTGCCCTTGTGGTTCAGGGCAGAGTGTTTTAGCATCTGGCCACTTTTTACGACGGTCATTTTAATATGGGTTTAATACGGATGAAAAAAACCACAGTAGCGCTGGTACTGGCCAGCGTCTTTGGCAGCCACCCAGCTATCAGTGTCTATGCGGCAGAGCCGGCGTCCGGCACTGACCAGCAGGATGAATTACTGGAAGTACCCGGTAGCGCAAATAAGCCGGCAGTAGAGCGCATTGAAGTGCGGGCCTCCGGCTTAAAACGTAATGTGGTGGACATGGCGGGGCCAGTATCGGTGTTAGCCGGTGAAGACTTGCTGCGCCGCACCGATGTCAGTATTGGCGAAACCCTGAAATACGAAGTGGGCGTGCATGCCAATTATTACGGACCGGTCGCGTCACGGCCGGTGATCCGCGGGCTCGACGGTGCCCGGGTGCAGGTGGTACACAACGGTATGGGCACCGGCGATGTGTCCCGTGAAGGGCCTGATCATACCATTACCGCCGATGCCGTTACGGCGCAGCAAATCGAAGTGCTACGAGGCCCTGCCACCTTGCTTTATGGTAGCGGCGCTATTGGTGGGGTGATTAACGTAGTGGATAATCGCATTCCACAGCAGGTGCCGGTGCAAAGCGACACTATAGTACAAAGCCGCTTTGCTACTGCCGCCAGCGAGCGCAGCCTCAGTTTTGCTCATGACAATGGTGCTGCGCAGTTCGCCTGGCATATTGATGGCAATGTTCGAAAAGGTAATGACTATAAGGTGCCTTTCTATCAAAACGAGGACGGCGACAGCAGCAAGCGCTTACAAAACTCCTGGTCAGAACATCAGGTGCTGAATATCGGTACCAGTTATATTGCTGAGCAAGGCTTTATTGGCCTGAGTTACGGTGTGATTAAAACCGAATATGGTTTACCTGAAGGTCCGGGCGAGCAGGAGGAAGAAGGCGAATACATAAAACTTAATCAGCAACGTGTGTCGCTGGCATCAGAATACCGGCCGGGCGGCAGCCTGTGGCAAAGTATCACCGCCGATATTGCCTTTACTGATTATGATCATGCGGAATTTGAAGAGGGCGAGGCGGGCACCGAGTTTTTAAGCCAAGCCCTGGAGCTGCGCACTACGGCAACCTACGAGTTAGCGGACAGCTGGCGCGGTATTGTTGGGTATCATGGCAATTTACGTGATTATCAGGCGCTGGGCGATGAAACCTTTACCCCTAATACCGACACCGATAGCCATGCGTTGTTTATGCTGCATGAAAAACGTTTTGGTGAGGTTAAGCTGGAGTTTGGCAGCCGCTACGAGCAACTTGCCCATCAGGCCTATGAGCTGACTGATAGCCTGGGCAGCCGTGATCTTAAGCAGACATTTAATTTGTTTAGCTGGTCTTTTGGTGCGGTTTACCAGTTGCAGCCAAACCAGCAACTGACGCTATCCTATAGCCAGGCACAGCGCGCGCCCGCGGCGAACGAGCTCTATGCCAATGGTATTCATATCGGTACCCGCTCTTATGAGATTGGCGTCGGCTATGAGGTGACTCAGAATAATGGCGCGGTGCAAATTGTCCACAATCCGCAACTGGCCACAGCTGAGCAGGCAAACAACATCGATTTAGGCTGGCGCGGCCAATTTGCCAGTGTCAGTGCCAATATTAACCTGTTCTACAACCAAATTGATAACTATGCCTTTTTAGCCAATTTAGGCTTTGAAATTGCCGATTTTGCCGCTTATCAATACCAGCAACAGGATGCCCGTTTGCATGGGATGGAGGCCAGCGTCAGTTGGCAACTGACGCCTGAACATCAGCTAACCTTGATTGGTGATACTGTGGTGGCGCGTTTACGCGATGGCGGTTACTTACCGCGGGTGCCTGCTTACCGGTTAGGCGCAGAGTATGCCTATAGAGCCGATAACTGGGGTGGCCAACTGGGTTTAACGCATTATGGCAAACAACAGCGTTTGGCCGAAAATGAAACGGCCACTGCTGGCTATACCGTGGCAGAAGCCGGGATAAACTATTATCTGAACTGGCAGCAGTACGAGCTGACGACCTTTGTTAAGCTGCAAAACCTCAGCAACCGCTTGGGCTTTGTTCACAGCTCCTTTATTAAAGAGGATGCGCCTTTGCCGGGCCGCCAGCTGGTGCTGGGCTTGCGTTTAGCGTTTTAATCTTTTAGCTGGTTAGCCACAGCAGACGCCGTGCGCGTCTGCTGTGTGCAAGACATACTTTCTTACAAATGCCCGCCATTAAACACTGGTCTGCTATTAGCCTTTTCGTTAGCATCAAGCATACGTTTCTCTTACAAATGTGGTTAAGGACAAGACTGATGAAAAAACTCTTTGTGATCAGTGCAGTAGCACTGGCGGTTATTACAGGCTGTGCCCAGCAATATGGCACGGCAGCGCTGAGCAAAGCTGAGCAACAGCAAGCGGCGGCCATTATTGTCAGCCCGAATGATCAACGCGAATACAAAACCATCACCCTGCCGAATAAAATTGAAGTAGTGCTGGTGTCTGATCCGAGCAGCGAAAAATCAGCAGCGTCGCTCAGCGTGGCCGTGGGTATGTTGCAAGATCCGATGAGCCAGCAGGGTATGGCGCATTATCTGGAGCATATGCTGTTTTTGGGCACCGAACGTTTTCCGGATACCGCTGAATATGGCGCCTTTATGAGTCAGAATGGCGGCGCTGCCAATGCTTACACCTGGTTAGACATTACCAACTATATGTTTCAGGTAAATAACGGTGCATTTGAAGAGGGACTGGACAGGTTTTCTGACTTTTTTAAAGCACCCAAGCTGTATCCTGAATATGCCGACAAAGAGCGCAACGCGGTCAATGCAGAGCAATCGATGCGCCGTGAAGTGGATTTTTTAGGCCAGTTTGAATTAATGCGCCGCATGTTTGGCGAGCACCCGTCAAACCGTTTTCTGGCCGGCAGCTTAGAAAGTTTAAGTGACAAGCCAGATAGTAACCTGTACGAAGAGACGGTGAAATTTTATAACGATTACTACTCGGCCAATATCATGAAAGTGGCCCTGCTCAGTAACAGACCGCTGGCAGAAATGGAGTTACTGGCCCGCCAGCATTTTTCCAGTATCGAGAATAAAAACATCGACAAACCTGCCGTGACTGCTGAGCTCGATTACAGCTTGTTTGCGCCCAAACGCATCCATTATTTACCGAATCAGGATGTGAAACAGCTGCGGCTGGAGTTTGTAATTAAAGATAACAGTGATCAGTTTGCGCTAAAACCGAATGAGTTTGTCAGCTACCTGTTAAATTCAGAAATGCCGGGCACCCCGGCGTATCAGTTAAAAAATCTGGGGCTGATTTCCAGCCTGAATGTGTCGGCTAACCCGAGCTTTTTCGGCAATTACGGTAATATCAGTATTGATCTGAACCTGACCGATGCCGGTATGCAGCAGCGTGAAGCTATAACTGCGGTGGTGATGCAGTATATCGATTTAATTCGTGAGCAAGGTGTCGACAGCAAGTACTTTAATGAAATTCGTACTAGTCTGGATAACCGCTTCCGCTTTTTAGAAAAAACCGATGGCTTTAACTATGTGGCCGGTTTAACCGCCAGCATGCTGAATGTGCCGACCCGGCATATTATTAATGCCCCTTATCATTTTGAACGCTTTGAGCCGGCGGCCATTAAGCAGGTATTAGATCAGATGACCCCGGCGCAGCTGCGGGTATGGTATATCAGCCAGCAAGAGCCGGCCGATACCGATTTGGTGCGCCATAAAGGCCGCTACAAAATTGCCGATATCACGCCTGAAGAAATTTCCACCTGGCAACGGCCGGTGGTGGCGCTGAATCTGCCACAGGTTAACCGATTATTGCCTGAAAGCTTTGATTTAAAAGCGCCTCAAGCATTAGACAAGCCAATAGCTTTACCAGAAATGGCGGGTATTAAAGCCTGGTTTTACCCCAGCCAGGCCTTTGCTGATCAACCACGCGGCCGCCTGGATATCTACCTGAATAATGCCACCCCGCTGACCGATGTCAAAGCCAAGGTGATGCTATCGTTATGGCGCGATTTGTACAACCTGGAGCAAAGCGTGTTAGCTACCGAGGCGTCGGTTGCCGGTATCTTTATGCGTTTAAGCGAAAGTAATGGCTTATTGTTAAATGTTGATGGCTTTACTGATAAACAGCCGCTTCTGGTCGATCAGGCATTGGCCGGAATTATCCCGACAGTCAGCGATGAGCGGCTGGCGCAGGCGGTAGACCGTTTAGTGCGCGGCTTGCGTAACCAAAGTCGTGAAGCGCCTTTCCGTCAGGCGTTTAACGCCTTTGGAACCTTATATCGTGGCGGTAACTATAACAACGAGCAGATGATTAGCGCCGCCCAGCAACTGACGGTTGCCGATTTACAGGCCTTTATGCAGCAAACCTTAGCTGCAAATCAGGTGCGGGTGTTTGCCTTTGGTAACTATGATCAAGCCGACGTTGAGCAATTGGTTAGCACCATTGCCAAGCGCTTGCCGACAGAGCGTCAGGTGACCGAGTATGTTCGCACGCCAGTCTGGCTGCCTAAGCCAGGTGAAGTGATTACCCTGATGCGCGACATTGATGTCACCGATGTGGCGGTGGTGGACATGCACATTCACCCGGAGCCGACTATTGAGCAGCTGGCGCGGGCGCGCTTACTGCAAAGCCACTTTAGCAATCAGGTGTTTGATAAACTCAGAACCGAAGAGCAGTTAGCATATGCGGTGGGTGGCACTGCGGTGCAACTGGAAGATTACACTGCCTTTGGCATGTACATTCAAACGCCGGTAATGGCACCAGAGCCTATGCAGCAACGCTTTGAGACGTTTAAACAGCAGTACGGTGAGACGTTAGCCAAGATGCAGGCTGCTGAGTTTGAACAGTTAAAACAAAGCTTACTGGTGAGCCTGAAAGAACCGCCAAAAAATCTGCGCGAAGAGATGGCGCCTATTGTTTCTGACTGGTATCAGGAAAAGTTTAACTACGACAGCCGCGCCCGGTTAATTGCTGCGGTAGAGCAACAAACGCTGCCAGATATTCAGGCGTTCTATCAGCAAACCTTGCTTAACCCGCAAGCGGCACGCATCTCAGTACAAATGCGTGGTACCAGCTTCCAGGATAAGCCTTTTGCTACTATCCCTGGCCAGCAGGTGATTACCGATCTGGCCGAGTTCCATCAGCGGATGAGCAAGCAGTAACACTGTTAGTCTGAGATAAAAACGCAGCTTTTACGATATACTCTGTAGGCTGCGTTTTTTTTCGGCTAAAAAAGCAGTTCTATCAACCCTTGTTGGCAGCCTGTTGGCAAAGCTGCCGCAATACCTGCAACGCCGGGCTGTCCTGAGTGCGGCCATGTGCCAGCACCAGATTGCGCTGTAACGTCAGGCCCTGAATAGGCCTGAGGCTGACATCGCTACGTTGTTGCAGGCTGTCAAAATCCGGTACCAGCGCACAGCCTACGCCAGCCGACACCAGACCCAGCGCATATTCGATGGTTTGAATATCAGCGCGGATATCCGGGTTGATGTCGCGCCGCAACAACTCCGGGTACAGCAGTGCCCAGGCGTCGCAGGGCATTCGCTTTATCAGCGGCAGATTGGCAAAATCAGTTAGCTGGATATGAGATTGTAAGCTGAGCGGCCAGGCCGGTGGCAGCGCCAGTAAATAGCGGTCATGCCAGATCGGTTGCAGCACTTCACCGGCTTTTAATTGCTGTGGCGTAATAATACGGGCATCACAAGGCTCATCCGGCTCGACTAAATGCAGCTCCAGCCCGGCTACCTGCTGGCTGAATTCGCGCAGTAACGCACTCATGCGTTCTACCCCCAGCGCTTTAATTAAACCTAAGCGAAATTGTACCCGGTTCACCGGCGCTTTGAACGACGCCTTTAACGACTGCAGCTGGCTGAGCAGTTTACCGGCATGGCCATACAGCTTATCGCCATCCTCCGTTGGGGTTACCCCTTTAGGCAGACGGATAAATAAACTAACCCCCAATTCCAGTTCTAACTGACGTAAGGCGGCAGATAGCGATGGCTGCGCCACACAGCATTGGCGCGCAGCGGCGCTGACACTGCCTTGCTCGTACACGGCGACAAAGTAATTCAGTTGGCGGATATCCATAGTTAAAAACTATACCAGATACAGAATTAATATATTTTAACTTTATACTGCAGCGCAGTAGAGTGGTCAATAACCGCTGTTTTTTTAACTGCATAGCATGAGGTAACTGTATGGCCCGCCCGGTATTTGATTGGCAAGATCCGTTTCAATTGTCCGCCATGTTAACGGAAGAAGAGCGGATGATCCGCGACACCGCCCACCAGTATTGTCAGGAAAAACTCCAACCCAGAGTGTTACTGGCCAACCGCAACGAGCATTTTCATCGGGAGATCATGAACGAGCTGGGCGAGCTGGGGCTGCTTGGCGCTACTTTACCTGAGCGCTATGGCTGCTCGGCAGTCAATTATGTCTGTTACGGCTTGGTCGCGCGCGAAGTAGAGCGGGTAGACAGCGGCTATCGCAGTGCCATGAGTGTGCAGTCTTCTTTGGTGATGCATCCTATTCACGAATATGGCACTGAAGCGCAGCGCCAGAAGTATCTGCCAAAACTGGCTACCGGCGAGTGGGTGGGCTGCTTTGGTTTAACCGAGCCCGATGCCGGTTCAGATCCGGCCGCTATGCGCACTGTCGCCAAAAAAACCGCTAATGGCTATCTGCTTAATGGCAGCAAAATGTGGATCACCAATAGCCCCATTGCTGATGTATTTGTGGTCTGGGCTAAGCTGGACGGGGAGATCCGTGGCTTTGTGCTGGATAAAGGCTTAAAAGGCCTGAGCGCACCTAAGATAGAAGGCAAATTTTCACTCAGAGCCTCTATTACCGGTGAAATTGTCATGGACAATGTTGAAGTGCCGGAGGATGCTATTTTCCCCGACATTCGCGGTTTAAAAGGCCCCTTTGGCTGCCTGAATAAAGCCCGCTACGGTATCGCCTGGGGCGCGCTGGGCGCGGCAGAGTTTTGTTGGCATGCAGCCCGTCAATATACGCTGGACCGCATTCAGTTTGGCCGGCCTTTGGCACAAACCCAATTGGTGCAGAAAAAACTGGCCGATATGCAAACCGATATCAGCCTGGGGTTACTTGGCTGCCTGCAAGCGGGCCGCCTGATGGACGCCGGCCTACTGGCGCCAGAAACTATCTCGCTGATTAAGCGTAACTCCTGCGGTAAGGCGCTGGAGATTGCCCGGCAGGCGCGCGATATGCACGGCGGTAATGGTATTGCTGATGAGTACCATGTGATCAGGCATCTGATGAACCTTGAAGCGGTGAATACCTACGAAGGCACCCATGATGTGCATGCCCTGATTTTAGGCCGCGCGCAAACTGGCTTACAGGCTTTTAGCTAATGATGGGCGAGCCATTTCACCCCTGGTTGCAAGGTTTTTTGCAGCGGATTAGCGCCGGTAAGTTACCCGCAGTCAGTGTGACGGAATCCAGTTTAAGCGATGCCGACTGGTATCGCTTATGGCACAGCCAGTTATCTAGCCGCCTGTTGGATTTACAGTCGCGCCTGCTGCAAGCCAAGGGCCAAAGTTTTTATACCATTGGCAGTGCCGGCCATGAGGGCAACGCGGCGGTCGCGGCGGCGCTGCGGCTTAGCGATCCGGCGTTTTTACATTATCGCAGTGGCGCGTTTTTTATTGAGCGCAGCAAACAGCTGCCAGGCAGTACGCCTTTATATGACATGCTGTTGTCGTTTTGTGCCTCCAGTGACGACCCGATTTCCGGTGGTCGCCATAAAGTCCTGGGCAGCTTGGCACTGAATATTCCGCCGCAAACCAGTACCATCGCCTCACAAATCCCTAAGGCCGTGGGCACTGCCTTTGCGATTGATTTATGCAAACGGCTGGGCCAGGTCGGGCACTGGCCCAATGATGCCATTGTCATGTGCAGTTTTGGGGATGCGTCTGCCAATCACTCCACCGCTCAGGGCGCCATTAACAGCGCCTGCTGGGCGGCGTTTCAGCATGTGCCGCTGCCGATACTGTTTGTCTGTGAAGACAATGGTCTGGGCATTTCTACGCCCACGCCGCAAGGCTGGATAGAGCAAAGCCTGGCCGAGCGGCCCGAGCTGCGCTATTTTGCCGCTGATGGCGCAGATGTAGCACAAAGTTATGCCGTGGCACGCAAAGCCGCCCACTATGTGCGGAGCAAACGCCAGCCGGCTTTGCTGCATTTATCGACGGTGCGTTTATTTGGCCATGCCGGTGCTGATGCTGAAGTAGCTTATCGCAGTAAACAACAGATTGAAGCTGAGCTGGAGCTTGATCCCTTACTGGCCAGCAGCGCGGCTTTGCTGGCGCGGGGCATCTTAAGTCGTGAGGATTTAGTCAGTGCCGTTAGCGAATTAGCGACACAAATCAGCCGGGTAGCGGCTATCGCCAGTGCTAAGCCTAAACTCAGCAGCGCTGCGGCGGTGATGGCCTCTATTGCGCCGACCCGCCCGGCACTGCCTGCGCCGCCGCTGGCCAGTACTGAGCTGCGCCGGGCTATTTTTGATTTTGATAAGCATAATCTGGCCAAGCCGCAGCATCTGGCTAAGCTGTTAAACTGGACTTTGCATGATCTCTTTGCCCAGTTTAGTCATACTGTGCTTTTTGGTGAAGATGTCGGCAAAAAGGGCGGTGTTTATGGCGTTTCGCAGCATTTAGTTCATGCCTTTGGTGCCAACAGGGTCATCAATACGCTGTTAGATGAGCAAAGTATTCTGGGCTTAGCCATTGGTCTGGCGCAGCAGGGCTTGTTACCTATCGCCGAAATTCAGTTTTTAGCCTATGTGCATAATGCGGAAGATCAAATTCGGGGTGAAGCCGCCACCCTGCCGTTTTTCTCCAATGGCCAGTACCACAATGCTATGGTGATCCGTATTGCCGGTTTGGCTTATCAGCGCGGCTTTGGCGGGCATTTTCATAACGATAACTCTTTTGCGGTGTTTCGTGATATTCCGGGCATTATTTTGTTATGTCCCTCTAACGGCGCTGATGCGGCCTTGTTACTTCGCCAGGCGGTGCAGTTAGCTTATGAGCAAAAACGGCTGGTGATTTTTCTGGAGCCGATAGCGCTCTATATGACCCGCGATCTGTTAACGCCCGGCGATGGTCGCTGGCTCTGTGATTACCCACTGCCCGACACGCCAATACCGGCGCTGGGTGAGCCCGCAGTATTTGAGCAGGGACTATTTCAGCAGGGTGACGCGGCAACACTGGCGATTATCAGCTATGGCAATGGCTATTACTTAAGCCGTCAGGCCGCGGCAGAGCTGGAAGATAGCGGCATAACCCTGCGTATTATCGATTTACGCTGCCTGGTACCGTTGCATACTGCGGCGATAATAGCGGCGCTGGGTGACTGTCAGCAGCTAATCATTGTCGATGAGTGTCGCCGTCGCGGCTCGCTCAGTGAAGAGTTGTTTACTGCCTTACATGAAGCCCGCCCTGGTTATTACCACATCAGCCGCATCACCGCGCAAGACAGCTTTATCCCGCTGGGCGCGGCCGCTTACAGCGTGCTGCCTTCTAAACAGCAGATCATTGACATGATTTACAGCTTAACGGCTCAGCCATTAACGCAGGAGTCGCACAAATGACCCAAGCTAAAAAAACCGCCTTAGTCGTTTGCCCGGGGCGGGGCAGTTATCAGCGCACTGAGCTGGGCTATATTAGCCAGCATCTGTCACAGCCGGCGCTGCTGCAAGGTTTTGATGCGGTGCGCACTGCGCTTGGGCTAACCACGGTCAGCGCGCTGGACAGGGCTTTGCAGTTTAATCAGCGCGAGCATCTGAAAGCCGATAACGCGGCGGCCTTGATTTATGCCGCCGGGCTGCAGGACTTCGCCGCGATTGACCGCGAGCAGTTTGATATTGTTGCCGTGACCGGCAATTCGATGGGCTGGTATACCGCGCTGGGTTGTGCCGGGGTGTGGCAAGGGGCAGACAGTATGCGCCAGGTCAGCAGCATGGCGCAGTTAACGGCAGAAGCGGCGGGTGCGCAGTTTATTTATCCACTGGTCGACAGCGACTGGCAACCTTGTCTGGATAAACAGGCGCTGGTCGCCGAGCAGCTCTATCTGCATCAGGGCGCGCTGTTTTTATCTATTGAGTATGGTGGTTATGCGGTATTGGCCGGTACGCACAGTGCGGTAAAGGCGGCGATGCAGGCACTGCCTGCTTGTGATGAGCGCTTTCCGTTATTATTGCCCGGCCATGCTGCCTTTCACAGCCCACTGATGCTGCCGGCCGCCGAGCAGGCGCAAAGTCAATGGCCTGAGCAGTTATTCGCCACACCGCAATTGCCGTTAATTGATGGTCGCGGCGTGGTTTGGTCAAGCCGGGTGGCTGCCACGGCAGCACTTAAAGCCTATACCTTTGGCCATCAGGTAAGCCAGAGCTACCACTTTAGCCGGGCAATTCAGGTCGCGGTAAAAGAATTTGCGCCTGAGCATATTATTTTGCTGGGGCCAGGCGCCAGTGTTGGCAGTGCGGTGGCGCAAAGCCTGATAGCGATTAACTGGCAGGGTTTACGCAGTAAAGCCGATTTTATCGCTTCGCAGCAGACGCCGCTGCCTTATGTGCTGAGCATGGGTATGCCAGAGCAGCGCCGGTTAGTCGCCATTAGCGAATAATAAAATCAAAGTACTTATCGGTGTATACCGGCGGTTGGTGGGTAAAATGCCACCATTCCATGTTGTACACCTTAAAACCCGCTTGCAGCATAATGCTCTCCAACAGTTGCCGGTTGGCTTGCTGGGCTTTGCTGATGCCAGGGTGGCCAACATTGGAAATAGGGTCAAACATATCAAAGGGCGAGCCCATGTCCAGCAACTGCCATTGCTGCTGTGCATCTTTGCCTGCCAGGGTTAAATCGATAGTACTGCCGCGGCTGTGGCCTGATTTCTCGGCAATGTATTCACCCACCAGCTGATCTTTGCCAAGGTTAGGGTAATAGGCGGCTTTGGTGCGGGTATCGGTTAAATCGGCGGCCCAGCGCATAAAATGGTTTACCGCGCGCTGCGGCCGGTAACAATCAAAAATCCACAGGGTCAGCCCTTTGGCAGCGGCCGCTTGTTGCGCCTGTAGTAAGGCGTTTGCGGCATCACGTTGCAAATAGCATTTATTCGCCTGATAGCCCTCGACCGGGCTGCCGACAAAGTTGTCACTGCCAAGGTAGGCCAAATGTACCTGCAAATCAGGGTTTAACTGTTGCACATCGACAAAATCTGCCGGTATCTCAGGCTTATTTGCTACAGCTGCCGCTGCCAGCAGTGTGCAACTAAATAGCAAGGGCGTACTGAGCAGCAGGCCGCTAAGCGGATAGCGTTTTGTTGTCATATCATCAGTATCCCGGCAATAACAAAGGCGACAAAAGCCAGGGCGCCACATACCAGCGCGTAGGGCAGCTGGGTTTTGACGTGCTCCAGTAAATCACAACCGGCGGCCACTGAGCTTACTGCTGTGCTGTCAGAAATGGGCGAGCAGTGATCACCAAAGACACCACCGCTTAAAATGGCGGCCAGGATCAGTTGCGGCGGTAAGCCCAGCAGGCTGACCAGCGGCATGCCAATTGGAATAAGAATGGCAAAGGTACCCCAGCTGGTGCCAGTGGTAAAAGAAATTAACGCGCCGGCTAAAAACAGCAAGGCCGGTATTAATACTTGCGGCAGGTTTTGATCAACAATGCTGGCAATAAAGGCGCCGGTACCCAGCAGTTTTAAACTGCTGCCCAGAGCCAGTGACAGCAACACTATGGTAACCAGTGGCAGCAGTTCGCTCATGCCTTTAAAGCCAATATCCACCAATTTCTGATGCGCAAAGCGCTTGCTGAGCAACATCATGCAATATACCACCACACAGGCCAGCGCTGTGGCATATAACACTGATTTTGAACCCGAGCCCTGTACCAGCTGACCGTTACCGGTGAGCAGCATAAAGCCGAGCATTGCCGCGACCAGCGTGACTAACGGCACCAGCATATAAGAGGGGTGGCTTGGCTCAGTTTCGATTTCGCTGTGGTGCGATAAGGTATGCAACTTCTGTTCAGACTGGCGCATCGGGCCATACACCTTGCCACTGATAATGGTATAGAGCACCACCACCAGGGTAATTAGCGCATAAAAGTTCAGCGGTATGGTCGCAATCAGCACGGCGACCGGCGTTTGCGGTAAGTCATACGTGCTGAGTAAGCCCAGAATATAGGCGCCCCAGCCGTTCAGTAAAATAATAATGCAAATGGGCGCACTGGTACTGTCGATGATATAGGCCAGCCGGGCCCGGCTCATTTTAAACTTATCAAACAGGCCGCGCGAGCTGATACCGGCCGTCAGTGAGCTGAGATTAGACTCGATAAAAGTCACGGCACTGATGGTAAAGGTCATTAACCCGGCCTGACGGCCGTTACGGGCAATACCTTTATTTACCAGCATGGCCACGGTGGCCGACACACCGCCGGAATAGCGCATATAGGCCAGTAAGCCGCCGACTAACAACGAAAACATTAAAATTCGGGCATTATCTGCATCGCCAGTCACCGCAATAATCCGCTCCAGCGTCTGAATACTGCCATCCAGCAGCAGGGCGGGACCAAAGCTCTGGCCATGCTGCAAAAAAATCAACAGCTCGGCGCTACACAAAGATAATAACAGCGCAAGAATCACCTCTTTGCGCCACAGCACCACCGCAATGGCGACAACCGCCGGAAGTAGGGTTAACCAGTCTGCCACCATCAACTCCTTTATCATTATTATGTTAAGGCATGCGACTACTTTTATACAGCTATCAGCAGCTGCGGGCAAGCCGCCCACTGGCGTTTTTAGACTATTGTGATTAATTCCAGGAAAATGCTATGGTACTCTCGGTCACTGTCACATTGGATACGACAACTGCCATGCAGTGCAGTGTTCAATTGCTGGCATAGCAGCTACACTGAAGCCAACTGGCAAATTCATCGTATCACGAGGTAAAAATGCAATTTCGCCTGACATCTAAGTTAGTTTATATGCTGGCTTTTAGCCTGTTTTTTAGCCCGGTTTTTAGCTTAAGTACTGTGAGCCATGCCATGACCCCAGAGCAATTTGCCCAGCAAAAACAAGCGGGCCTGAATAAGCCGCAACTGACACTGGCCGATATCGCGCCGTTAATTGCCCATTACCAGCAGCATCCGTTAGTGGCGGTGCAACAATTGGGGGAATCGGTGCAGGGCCGGCCGATTTATCAGTTAACTTTAGGCCGCGGTGAGACTCGTATGCTGGCCTGGTCGCAAATGCATGGTGATGAACATACTGCCACCGCTGCGCTGTTTGATTTACTTAAATATATTACAGACGAGGCTAATGCCGGGTGGCGTGACAGCTGGATGGACAATATCAGCCTGCATCTGGTGCCGATGCTGAACCCTGATGGCGCCGAGCGCAATACCCGGGTCAATGCCCAGGGTATAGATATCAACCGTGATGCAATGGCGTTACAAAGCCCGGAAGGACGCCTGCTGATGCAGCTGGGCAAGCAATTGCAACCTAAGTACGGCTTTAATTTGCATGATCAAAATCGCTTTCATGCTGCGGGGCCGCATCCCAATCCGGCTACTATTTCGTTACTGGCACCGGCATATAATGAAGCCCGTGATATCAATGACAGCCGCAAAGCCGCCATGCAGCTGATTGCCCATGTTAAACCTTTGATAGATAATAGTATTCCACAGCACTTAGGCCGCTATGATGATACTTTTTCACCGCGCTCTTTTGGCGATACTTTTGCTTCTCTAGGCATTAGTACCGTGTTGGTGGAAGCCGGTGGTCACCGTGCTGATGATAACCGTCAGGTAGCCCGCCGCCTTAATTTAATGATGTGTATAGCATTTATAGATGCGATAAATACCGGCAGTTATCGCCAGGCCGCTTTGGCAGATTACGAAGCGATCCCGTTTAACCGCCGCAATGGTATGAAAGATCTGATCTTGCACAAGGTGCAACTGGAAGTGTCTGAGCATCCCGCTACCGTGGATATTGCGGTAAATCTGCAGCTGGAATCTCATCGCCAGGCCAGCATAGATGAAATTGGCGATTTATCGGTGCATGCGGCTTACCACGAATATGACGCCAGCGGCTTGCAGTATCAGGCAGGTAAGGCCTATAAGCTGAGCAAACCGCTGACCTTAACCGCTGAAGCCTATTTAACCTTATTGGCGCAGGGGTATAGCCACTTTAGCGGCAAGGCCGCCTTGTTAGAAAACCGTAGTGGTTTTCCTGTGGTGCTAAACCCGGGGCGTTTGGCCGGTAATGAACCGCGGTTAGGCGAGCAGGCCAGTTTTTTACTGGTAAATGACCAAGGCGTGCAGCTGGCATTGATTAATGGCCAGCTGATTGATGTGCCAGCAGGGAAACAGCTGACGCCATTGGGTACCTGATGAGCTCAGGGCGCTTTATCAGCTCTGGGCTGTTATTACGCTCAGGGCGTTAATGCGCCAGGGCTACTATTCCGCTCAGGGCTGTTATTACGCTCTGGGCTGAAGCCGCTGCAGCCAGCTGTGTAACGCCTCTAATTGCTTGCGCACATTCGCCTGAATTTTTTCGTCCAGCAGGTTGCCATCATTGTCAAAGGCGCCACTAAAGGCATTCGCAAAAACTTCCGGCTGATTAAGCGGGTGCAGGTTCAGATAAACACAGACCTGGCGCAGGTGATACTGGGCGCGTGAGGTACCCATACCACCACCAGCGCCCATAATGGCAACGGCTTTACCGCTGAGGAGATGGTTGTCAGGCTCGCGCGACGCCCAGTCCAGCGCGTTTTTAAGAGCCGGTGCCAAAGAGTAATTGTATTCCGGACAACCGAACAACAGCGCGTCCGCCTGCGCAAATTGTTGTAACAGCTTTTCTAACGCCGCTGTTTTATCGGCTAAATCTGCATTGTAAAACGGGATATCCAGCAAATCGGCCAGATGAATTTTCATGCCATCCGGGGCATTGGCCTGGGCATAACGTAATAAACCGCGATTTGTCGATTTGGCGCGCAAACTGCCGCAGATCGCCAATACATTAATGGTCATAGTTGACTCCTGTTTGGTTTAAAGAGAATGCCAATAACTGATTGGGTAAAGTCTGAAACATTCAGCGTCCAGCCAGCTATTGGTGTCTAAGCTATACTGATTTCACCCCATAAAATATCATTACACTATCCACAGATAAAGATTGGAGAATCTATGCTTATACGAACCTTAGTCGCTATGTTGGCGCTTGTCAGCCTTTTTGGCTGTGAAAAACCTGCTGCGCCGCAAGCCCCTGTTGATATGGCAGCAGTATCACCCGATCCGGCCCATAACAGCCGCTTAGCGTTGGACTGGTCGGGCTATTATCAGGGTGTCCTGCCTTGTGCTGATTGCGAAGGTATTGATACCCAGCTGTGGTTACATCAGGATGGGCAATACCAACTAAAGCTGAAATATCTGGGGCGCGATGAGCAGCTATTTGAGTTGGCCGGCCGCTTTGAATGGCTCAGTGATGGTAACCGTATTCAGTTACACACCGATAATGCAGAAATCTGGCTGTGGCGGGTCGAGGAAGAGGGCATCAGGCAGTTAGATCAGCAGGGTGAACTGATTACCGGGCCACTGCAACAGCAATACCGCATTAGCAAGCAAGCCGAGCCTGCCGGCGAAAGCCTGCTTAGTGGCACCCGCTGGCAATTAACCGAATTAATGGGGGCAGCCGTGGCAGCCGATAGCGGTATTTTTATACAGTTCACTGCTGATGGCCGGGTACATGGCTATAATGGCTGTAATAACTTTATGGGCGGCTATCAGCAGCAAGGTTTATCCCTGAGTTTGAGTCAGTTAGCCTCGACCATGAAAGCCTGTGCTGATGCGTCCTATGAGTCAGAATTTATGCAGGTATTGCAAACAGCAGATAACATTAGCCTGGCAGCAGAAGTACTGAGTTTAAACAAAGCCCGTATGGCACCCTTAGCGCGCTTTTTGGCGGTGGCTCCAAGCGAGTAAGCAGCTCTGTGACGCCAAGCATATTCAAGGATACAATAAGTAAGGCTGGCGCTGCAGCTTAAACTGTTGCAGCGCCTGTTGCCAACTGTCCCGGATCTGTTGTTCGCTCCAACCCTGTTCTATTTGCAGCCGCAACTGATCCGTCCCTGCCAGCCGGTCCATAAATTGCGGCGAGGTAAAGAGGGGTTGCTGCTGTTGTTTAAACAGCTGCTGCCAGCGTATTAAATAACTTAAATCCAGCCCGCCGGCCTGCTGCTGTCGTAAATCCTCACCTGTTACCCGTTTGTCCTGCAACGGCGGCGTTAAGGCCGCACCCGGTGTCGACACCGGCGTAAAGCTGAAGTCTCCCAAACTGAATTGATCATAGCCCAGCACCTGAAACGCAAAGGGCGTACCGCGGCCGACACTCAATGGTGTGGCCTCAAAAAAACCCAGTGACGGGTACAACGCGATCGCCTGATCATTCGGCAAGTTCGGGCTGGGCGCAATACTCAGTGAATACGGCTGCTGACGCTGATAATGCGCGACCGGGATCACGGTAAGCAACAGTTGCTCAGCGTTGGTGATCCAAGCCTCGCCTTTAATCATTAACGCCAGCTCAGCGACGGTCATGCCATGCAGCAGCGGTATCGGGTGCATGCCAACAAAGGAGCGAAACGCCGGGTCCAGCACCGGACCATCGATATAGCGGCCATTGGGATTGGGCCGGTCGAGGATCAGTACTTCAACCTGATGTGTTGCTGCGGCCTCCAGCAAATAATGCATAGAGCTGATGTAGGTGTAATAGCGCACCCCGACATCCTGAATATCAAAAATCACCAGATCTAACTGTTGCATCTGCTCAGCACTGGGCGCTTTATTAGCACCATAGAGAGACCATAACGGCAAACCGCTGCGACTATCGACACTGTTACTGACCACAGCCCCGGCATCATAGTTACCGCGAAAACCATGCTCAGGCGCAAATATACTGACAATATTCACCTGTTGCTCTAGCAGTACATCCACCAGATGTTGCTGGCCTATGGTTGAGGTTTGATTGACCAGCATGCCCACTCTTTTACCCTGTAACAGCGGTAGGTAACGCTCAAGTTGTGCTGCGCCTGGTAGTGGCGGTTCGCCTGGCAAAGCGGCAACGGCTGTGGCGGCCTCAGTTTGCGTTGCTGGAATTGACGCCGGGGTGCAGGCGGCCAAACACAGGCTTAAGGCGGCGCACGCTAAGCGACAATAGCGGACTGTCAACACAAGGCTCATTGCAGTGCCTTCAGTGTCTGGCGCACAAAGCCGTGCTGCGCGGCTAATTGTTGCTGGCATAGCGCCACTGGCTGGCCAGTCAGGATATGCACTATGGCCAGTTTAGCGTTCATACCACAGGCTTGCAGCGCTTGCTGCGCCTGATCAGCATCAGCGTCCGTGACCTGCATCACTATGCGCACCGCCCTGGCCAGCAGCTTTTCATTAGTGGCATTAACATCGACCATCAGGTTTTGATAGGCCTTACCACTGAGTACCATGGCACTGGTGCTGAGCATATTTAACAGCATTTTTTGGGCGGTTCCGGCTTTCATGCGGGTAGAGCCGGTCAGCACTTCCGGGCCTACTTCGGCACAAATGGCGATATCTGCCGCTGCCAATATAGGGGCATCGGCATTACAGCTAATGGCAACGGTACGGCAACCCAGGCTGCGGGCGTAGGCCAGGCCTCCCAACACATAGGGCGTGCGGCCGCTGGCGGCGATACCGACCAGTATATCAGCGGGGGCTAGCCTCAGTTGCTGCAGCTCCGCTTTGGCCAGTTCCGGGTTGTCTTCAGCTCCTTCTACCGCCTGATACATGGCTGAGGCTCCGCCGGCGATCAACCCGACCACTTGGCGGGGCGGCACACTAAAAGTAGGCGGGCATTCCACCGCATCCAGAATGCCCAGCCGGCCACTGGTACCGGCGCCCAGATAAATTAAGCGGCCACCTGTCGCAAACGCCTGCACTATTGCTGCTACTGCGTTGGCCACTGCCGGCAAGGCCTGACTGACGCAGTGGGCGACCTGCTGATCGGCCTGGTTAATCAACGTTACCATCTGTAACGGAGTTAAGGTATCCAATAGCGCGCTATCCGGATGCCGGGCTTCGGTTGTCATGCTGGCTAACTGGGCTAACAGCTGGGGTTTAATCGTCATGATATCTCTCTTAGCTCAGGCTGTTGCTGTAACAGCAACTGGCGGGCTAGCAGGGTGGCACCGTCCAGTGCGTTGCCTTTGGCCGGCACTATCGCTTGCTGCAAGGCCGGCTTAAGTATCGCTTTGCTACGCTCAGCCAGACCACCCAGCAGCACCACCGGCAATTGCCGCTGGCCCTGACAGCAATCAAGATGGGCGCTGATGGCTTGTGCTTGCTGCATCAGTAATTGCTGTGCCAGTGGATCTGTCTGATGTTCAAATACCAGCGGTGCTAAGGCGGCAAAATCACTGGCAGTGGCTTGCTTTAACCAGGGTAATAATTGTTGCGGGCCTTGACCGCAGTGCCTGGCCAGCGACTGACACAGGGGTGATGTTATGCCCTGATCACTATCAACTTGCCACAACAGTTGCCGCACGGCTAAGCGGCCCAACCAGGCACCACCGCCCTCATCGCCAATATTAAAGCCCCAACCGCCTACCTGATGTTCAGCGCCATCCTGCTCCAGCCGCATAGACACTGAGCCGGTACCTAGTGCCAGCACGACTACCGGTTGGCCTAAGTTGGCACCATACAGCGAGATTTTGGCGTCGGTGGTTAGCTGCCAGGTCGCAAAGGGCAGGGCCAGTTGCTCAGTAAACGCCTGATGTAATTTCGGGTTGCCGGCACCGGCCAGGCCCATTACGGCCACCACGTCTGAGCAATCAATGGCCGCTTGCTGACATAGCTCAAGACACAAGGCTCTGACATTGGCCAGCGCCAAAGCGTAATTATTGGTCAGTTGCGCCGGACCACCACTACCGTACCAGCATTGGCCACTGTCGGCAGCGGTTAAACGTGCCTGGGTTTTGGTGCCGCCGCCATCTACCGCCAGCAGATACATACTATGACTCCTGTTGGATGGGCAGTGGTCGTCCACTGACACAAATCAGAAAGGCCACCAGCGTACCCAGACAAAGTTGCCAGGTAAAGCCCAGATCGACGGTTACTGCAAAGCCTAAGCTTGTTTGCACATAGGGCTGTAGCAGCAGGGTGACAATAAAACCGGCTAAAAGCGCCGCAGTAACAGTATAACGATTGCCACGGCGGCTAAACAAGGCGGTAAAGAACACGCCCAGCAAGCCGCTATAAGAAAACACCATCACACTAAGCGCAAAGGCCAGCAATGGCATATCGGAATAGCGCTGCCAATAATAGCAGAGCACCGCCATCAGCGATAACGCCGTGGCGGTAAGCAGCATGCCGAGTTGCCCGGCGCGGACAAAATGCCGGGCAGGGGTTTCGGGGTGCCGTGCCAGCCGCCAGGGCTGGTACAAATCGGACACCATCACCGATGACATAGAGTTTAAACCCGAGGTAATAGTAGATAAGGCCGCCGCTATCACACCCACCACCACCAGACCACGCAGGCCAGAAGGCAGCTCATTAAGCACATAAGCCATAAAAACTGTGACCGACTCGCCCTGAAACTGAGCGCTAAGCTCACCCCCGGCCTGGTGTAAATCCGGGCGCAGGTAAAACAAATAGAGTAAAAAACCGATGACAATAAACAGCAGCATCACCGGAATGACCATCAGCACTGAACTCAGCAAAGCCCTGGACCCGGCTTTGGCGTCTTTACAGGTTAACACCCGCTGCGTCATATCCTGATCCAGGCCAAAGGCGGCGATATTTAACAACACAAAGCCAGTGAGTGCTGACCACAGCGTAAAGACCCCGGCACTGCTAAAATCATGGCGCAAATCAAACAATAACCATTTGGAGCCAGCATCGCCTCCAGGCTCTGCCAGCGCTTGCCATATCACCGCCAGGGGCAAATCTAAACTGACAAACAAATAGCCCAATACCACCAGAGCCGCACTAATATAGACCACACATTGCAGCGCATCGGTATAAATAACCGAGCGGATGCCACCGGCCATAGTACAGACTAAACCCACTACGGCCAGCAATAATACTGACTGCATCACACTGGTGGCAGCAATATCATTAAATAGCAACATGGCCACTGCCAGTGCGGCCATATAAAGACGCGCACCGCTGGCAAATACCCGGCCAAACAAATACATCTGGCCGGCATGGTTTTTGGCGCTGGCTGAAAAACGTTGCTCTAGCAGTTCATAGACGGTCGTCACCCGACTGGCATAGTAACGGGGGATCAGCAGCTTCATCACAAAGACAGCCGCCAGCAGCGCGCCGATATTGCTGCTGAGGTAACTAAGATTGCCACGAAAGCCCATATCGGGCCCACCCAGAAAGGTTGCGGCAGATTGCGAGGTGGCCAGCACTGAGATGGCGACCAACAGCACCGGCATCTTGTTGGCGGCTAAAAAATAATCCTGGCTGTTTTGTGCCTGGCGCCGGTTGACCCATACAGATAGCGCAGCCAATAGCAAAAAATAGCCAAAAAAAACTGTCCAATCCAATGCTGTTAATTGCATACTAAGCGCCTTTAGTACCCTATCGTCGTGCCGGTGTGAGTTTAAGTCTGGCCAAGAGCGTTAGCATAACAGGAGTTAACAGTGTGTGGCAGAGGCAAAATGCGTGGCGCAAACCATGGGCAAGCTGGCTGCGTAGCAGCTTATTGTGCTGTGGTGTCCTTATGAGCAACAGCGTACTAGGGAATATGGCCACAGCTGCGCCTGATGTTGCCGCTATGTTTGGCCAAAAATTGATGCTGGACTTACGCTATTATTGTGCTGAACCCGTGGCCGCAGGCCAGTGCCGTACTCCGCTGACTGAGTTACCCCCAGAGTTATTTCAGCTGATACGCCAGCACAATATAGGCGGGGTGATCTTATTTGCGGAAAACCTGCAAACGCCGGCACAAATCATCCGGCTAACCCGGCAATTACAGCAGGCCGCAGCTGAGTCGAGCCTGGGGCTACCCCTGTTTATTGGCATAGATCAGGAAGGCGGCCGGGTTGCCCGTCTGCCGCGGCACTGGGCCTCCTCTTTTAGTGGCAATATGGCCATTGGCGCCACTTATGCAGAGCATGGCAGCCATTTTGCCAGCGAGGTTAGCCGTATTCTGGCTATTGAACTGTTGGCGCTGGGCATTAATGTTAACTTTGCGCCCACCGTAGATGTCAATGTGAATCCGCAAAACCCGGTGATAAACGTGCGCTCTTATGGTGAAGATGCGCAGCGGGTCGCTGAGCTGGGCAGCGCCAATACGCAAGCGATGCAACAGCAGGGCGTGCTGGCGGCGCTGAAGCATTTCCCGGGGCATGGCGATACCCATATCGACAGCCATTTAGGCTTGCCGCGGGTCGATCATAGCGCAGAGCAAATAAGCCGTATTGATCTCTACCCCTTTGCCCGTATTATCCTTGATGCGCAGCCTGCCATGATCATGACCGCACATATTCAGTATCCGGCGTTGGATAGCAGTACTTTTATTGCTAAGGATGGCCAGCCGCTGCTAAAACCGGCTACCTTATCGCGCACCATTTTAACCGGCGTTTTGCGCGAGCAGCTGAATTATCAGGGCCTGATTGTAACTGATGCACTGGATATGGCCGGTATCAGCCATTTTTTCAGCCCGACCGAGGCAGTAGTGGCCACCTTTGCTGCGGGCGCCGATATCGCTTTAATGCCCTTAAAAGTGCAAAGCCCGGCTGAACTGGCGGCCTTGCCACAGTTAATTGCGCAATTAGAAGCGGCGCTGGCGCAACAACAACTCGACGCCGCTGAGGTCGTGGCCTCTTATGCGCGGATCCGCAAGGCGAAACAACAACTGCGCATTGGTACTGAGCCTGAAGCCGAAGCGCTAAAGCAGGCTAAGCAGGTACTGGGGCAGCGCGAACACCGCGCTGCTGAACTGGCGTTAGCCCGCGCCGCTGTTACCGTGGTAAAAGGCGAAGCGGCACTGCCGTTAAGGTCCGCGGCCGGTCAGCGCTGGCTGCTGTTAATGCCCGATACCAGCAAGGCTCTGGCGTTACAGCATGCCTTGCAGCAGCTGTTAGCCCAACAGCCAGGCACAGCCCCTTTAATTGAGATATTAAGTTTGCAGCAACTGGATATGACAACGGCCAAATCAAAAGTGGCTGCTGCTGATCTATTGATAAGCGGTTTTATTTCGCCGATGCAATCGCTGGTTGAAATGGGTGGTATGGATGATCTGACTCCCGGCATGTCTCTGGCTGTCGCCTATCAGCAGCAACGACAGCAATTTGCGGCCTTGCTGCAACAGCGGGCCGCGTTGCAAAAGCCCACAGTGTTTATCAGCTTGCGCTCACCCTATGAGATAGCCGATTACGCACCTTATGCTGATTGGGTATTAGCCAGCTATGCCTATCATACCGAGCAGGCGCCAGGGCAGACACCACGAGGTGTGGTTTATCAGGCATTAGCAGAAGTGTTGCTGGGCAAGATTAGCGCTACTGGTCAGTTACCGGTTACTGTGGAAGCGATTAAGTAAGTTTTTAGCTGCTATTCCTGAGGCCGTTCGATGCAACCAGATATTTACTGCTATGCTAGCTAGTAATCATTGGAGACAAAAAGTGACCGTTGATGTATGGGGTAAAGCAGGATAGGGGTACATGAGTAGACGTTTAATGAGCTGGTTGCTGTGTCTGTGCTTTTTAGCCAGTTATACAGTGCTGGCCAATAATCCGCCATCACGGGAGGTGGTGGTGGGCGTTTATCAAAACCCACCTAAATTAACGATTGCAGCTAATGGAAGTCCTTCGGGGATCTTTGGCGACTTGCTAATGGAGATGGCCCGTCAGCAAAACTGGCGTCTTAAAACCGTGGTCTGCGATTGGGCCTATTGTCTGAGTTTACTGCAGTCTGGCGATATTGATTTATTACCGGATATCGCTTTTACAGAAGATCGTGCTGAGCAATTTCAATTTCATCAAACACCAGTCATATTCAGTTGGTCACATTTTTATCATCAACCCGGTGTGTCGATTAATCAATTCGAAGATTTACAGGGTATGCGCATTGTGGTGCTGGACCGCTCAGTGCAGCATAGTTATTTGCAACAAGAGTTTAATGCAATGCAGCTTGATGCTACTTTAATAGCCGTGCCTTCAATTAGCGAAGCTTTTGTGCAGGTAGCCATGGGTAATGCCGATGCTTTAGCGGCAAACCAATATTTTGGTGAACACCAAGCCCACTTTTATCGTCTTGAAGCCAGCAGTTGGCGGTTTCAACCCAGTGAATTATTTTTTGCCAGTGCCGCCGGGCGCACCACCGATTTGCTGGTATTGATTGATCAGCAACTGCTCGAGTGGCAGGCGATGCC